>NZ_MKAQ01000018.1:0-192304 GCF_001764435.1 Campylobacter sp. BCW_4319
AGGTCGCTTAGCTCAGTTGGTAGAGCGCCACCCTTACAAGGTGGATGTCATAAGTTCGAGTCTTATAGTGACCACCATTTTATAAAATCATAAATAGGTTTTATAATCTCTACTTCTTTACTTTGGATGCAGCGGTAGTTCAGCTGGTTAGAATGCCGCCCTGTCACGGCGGAGGTCGCGGGTTCGAGCCCCGTCCGCTGCGCCATCTTGCTTGGTAACAATTTTATAAGTATAATTTGCAAAATAATAAAAAATAGAACTAAGGAAAAAAATGCTTATTATTGGACATAAATTATTAAAAAATTTAGATTTTTCTTTTATTGAAAGTGTTGAAGAAGTTAAAGATAATAAAGTTTATTGTATTGTTTATGATGAAAAATTGATTTCTTATTTAAGTCAAAATGATTTTGAATTTGCTATTTTAGTTCAAAATAAAGATGAGATATTTTTAGCCAATGCTTTAGGAGCTAAGTTTTTGCTTTGTAATGATAAAAAACTTGCAAAATTTGCTAGTAAGGTTGCAGAATTTTATGTTTTTGATAGTAGGGTTTTAATGATTGTTGATAAATTAGAGAATTTTAAAAAATTTTATAAATTAAAAATCGATGGAATTATTTTAAAAGATAATATAGATAATTTTCCTAAAAACTGATAAATTCTTTTGTAAAATAAGTGCTAATTGACGAGGTTTAAATAATGCAAAAAAAATCTTTTTTGAAAATTTACGGATTAATTCCTTTTTTACTTATAGTATTCATCAATGCTTTTGTGGATTTGGGACATAAAATTATTATTCAAAATACTATTTATAAGGCCTATGAAGGAAGTGAGCAGTTATTTTTAAATGCTATAGTTAATGCTTTGATTTTACTTCCTTTTATTCTTATGCTTTCTCCTTCGGGTTTTTTAGCGGATAAATATCCAAAAAATATTGTAATGAAAATTTCAGCAATTTTCAATGTTATACTCACTTTAATAATTTGCATTTGTTACTATAGCGGTGCTTTTTGGATGGCTTTTATTTTTACTTTTATAATGGGAGCACAAGCAGCGATTTATTCACCAAGTAAATACGGTTTTATTAAAGAACTCGTAGGAAAAGACTTTCTTGCTATGGGTAATGGTGTAATTAATGCGGTAAGCATTGTGGCAATCTTAGCGGGAATGGCTTTATTTTCTTTAAGCTTTGAAAGTCTTTATAGTTCTATGTATAATCAAACAGATGAAATTTTAAAAGAAGTAGCACCTTTAGGAATTGTGTTAATTTTATTTTCTTGTATCGAAGTATTTTTTGCATGTCGTTTACCTAAGCTCAAACAAACAAATAAAGATTTAGTTTTTAATAAAAAAGATTATATCCGTGGAAAACTTCTAATAAATAATCTTAAGCTTGTTTTTAAAAATAAAACTATTTGGTTTTGCATAATTGGAATTTCATTTTTTTGGGCTATATCTCAACTTTATCTTGTCAGCTTTCCTGTCTTTGCCAAAAATGAACTTTTCATAGAAAATACTTTTTATGTGCAAATTTCACTCGCTTTTTCTGGTATAGGAGTGATTTTAGGCTCTTTAGTAGCTGGTAAATTTTCAAAAAATTATATAGAACTTGGACTTATTCCACTTGGTGCATCGGGTATGTTTTTAATGGTTTTTTTAATGCCTTGTTTTATAAGTTTATTAAGTTATAGTTTTTTATTTTTCTTTTTTGGATTTTGCGGAGCCCTTTTTATCATTCCTTTAAATACTTTAATCCAATTTCATGCCAAAGAAAATGAATTGGGACAAATTCTTGCAGGAAATAATTTTTTTCAAAATATTGCCATGTTAGGATTTTTACTCTTAGCAACTTTATTTGCAAAATTTGAAATCAATGTGGTTTATTTGTTTTATTTTATTGCTTTAGTAACCTTTATAGGAAGTTTTTATATACTTTTAAAACTTCCCTTTTCTTTAGTGCGTATACTTTTAAGCATAGCTTTTTTACAACGATACCGCTTACTTGTAGAAGGTTTTGAAAATATACCAGAAAAAGGTGGAGCTTTACTTTTGGGTAATCATATTTCTTTTATTGATTGGGCTGTTGTACAAATGGCAATTCCAAGAAAAATTTATTTTGTTATGGAAAGAAGCATTTATTCTAAATGGTATATTAAATTTTTTCTTGATAAATTTGGTATTATTCCTGTATCAAGTACAGGAAGTAAGACGAGTTTAGAACTGATAGCAAAGCATATCAAAGAAGGTAATTTAGTTTGCTTATTTCCTGAAGGTACACTTTCACGACATGGACAATTAAATGAATTTAAAGCAGGATTTGAATTAGCTTGTGAATATTTAAGCGAAGATGATGGAAAAATTATTCCTTTTTATATAAGAGGACTTTGGGGTAGTGCTTTTTCAAGAAGCGATGAAGAATTTTCAGCAAGAAACCGCACTTTAAATAAAAGAAAAATTGCTATAGCTTTTGGTAAAGCTATGCCTTTGCATTCTAAAAAAGATGAAGTTAAAGCTAAAGTTTTTGAACTTTCTTTTATGGCTTGGAAATCACAATGCGAAGCTATGCATACTATAGCAAGAGCTTGGATAGATACAGCTAAAAAAAATCTAAATCAAATAGCTATTATCGATACACTAGCTGGAGATATTTCTTATAGAAAAATGTTGACTCTTAGTTTATTTCTTAATTTTTTTATTAAAAGAAAATCCAAAGAATTAAACATTAACCCTCAGCGTGGAAGTTACGCTCCTAAAGAGGAAGCTATAGGAATTTTACTACCTGCTTCTTTTGCAAGTTCTTTAACCAATCTATCTGTTTTAATCGCAGAAAAAATTGCAGTAAATCTTAATTTCACGGCTGGAGAAAAAGCTCTAAAAGCAGCTATAAAAAATGCGCAAATTTCACAAATTTATACTTCTAAAACTTTTTTAGAAAAATTAGCAAATAAAGGCATAAACCTAAATTTCGATACAAATATACATTTAATTTATTTTGAAGATATTATAGAAGATTTTAAAATGCAAAAAACTAAAATTTTTAGCATGATGTTAGCAGTTAGTATAATGCCTAGTTTTATACTCAAAAGTATCTTCACTCCTTCAAAAAACAATCTTGCCATCGCAGCTATTTTATTTAGCAGTGGAAGCGAGGGGTCTCCAAAAGGTGTTATGCTAAATAACCGTAATATTTTAAGCAATATAGCACAAATTTCTGATGTACTTTGCACAAGAAACAATGATGTTATTCTCTCGTCTTTACCACCTTTTCATGCTTTTGGACTTACCGTAACTACATTTTTGCCTTTGCTTGAAGGTATTAAAAGTATCACTTTTGCAGATCCAACTGATGCCTTAGGGGTTGCCAAAGCTGTTGCTAAAAATAATATCACTATTATGTGTGGAACTTCAACCTTTTTAGGAATTTATGCAAGAAATAAAAAACTTGATGCTTTAATGTTTGAAAGCTTAAGAATAGTTGTATCAGGTGCTGAAAAACTAAAAAATGAAGTAAGAACTGCTTTTGAAATGAAGTTTAAAAAAAGCATTTTTGAAGGTTATGGAGCTACGGAAACTACACCTGTAGCGAGTGTAAATTTACCAAATCGTTTTGATGCGGATTATTGGCTTATACATCGTGCCAATAAAGAAGGAAGTGTAGGAATGCCTCTACCTGGAACTGCAGTGCGTATTGTTGATCCAAATAATTATGAAAATTTAAAAACAAATGAAGATGGACTCATACTTATAGGCGGTCATCAAGTTATGGTAGGCTATCTTAATGACAAAGAAAAAACCGATGAAGTGATTAAAGAAATTGATGGTATAAGATGGTACAACACGGGAGATAAAGGGCATTTAGATAAAGATGGTTTTTTATATATTGTCGATCGTTATTCTCGCTTTGCAAAAATTGGCGGAGAGATGATTTCTTTGGGTGCAATAGAAGAAGAAATTACCAAATTTGTAGACACTGAAGTGGTTAAATTTTGTGCCACATCTTTAGAAGATGAGAAAAAAGGAGAACAAATTGTTTTACTCATAGAGTGTAATAATGAAATTTTTGAAAGAGTATGTGAGGCTATAAAAAATTCTAATATACCTACACTTTTTAAACCTAGATATTATTTTCAAATAGAAAAAATTCCCCTCCTAGGTTCAGGAAAAGTTGATCTAAAGAAAGTTAAAGAATTAGCTAAAAATTTAGCCCTATAATTTGAGCTTATAATAAAGCCCAAATTAAAATTGGCATAGAAACAAAAGCAAAAAGAACTCCAAAGGCTACAGCACTTACGGCTAAATTACTATCTAGTTTAGCTTTCATTACCATAGCTCCTGCTAAAGTCATAGTAGGAGCTGCACTTTCTATAATAGCAACGATGGTAGAATCTTTTAATTCTAAATTAAATATTTTTAAACAAAATACAAAAAATAAAGGAGCTAAAATCATTTTAGCAAAGATGACAATTACTGTAGGTTTGTAAGAGGTTTTAATCGCCATAAAGCCAAGTCCTAAACCTATGGCAAAAAGTGCGACAGGGGTTGCAGAAGCACCAAATAAACGAATAGGAGAGAAAATAAATTCAGGTAAAGTAATCAATTTACACAAAAAACCAAAAAGCAAAGCTAAAAAAGGTGGAAAGCTAAGAATTTTTTTAACATTAGCAAGCAAACTGACTTTTTCTCCATTTCCCAAAGAAAGTATAAAAGGTCCAAAAAGTGATATAGGTAAAGTTGTGGCTAAAGCATCGTAAAATATAACTTCAGCGCTAAATTGCGGGTCATTAAATACACCAGCAACAATAGGCATACCCACAAATATAGTATTTCCAAAACAAGAAAGCAAAAACATACTGACTAAAGTTACTTTAGAAAAATGAAAAACTTTTCCAATAAGAATAGCAAAAAAAGCTGCTAGTATACAGCTAAACAATCCAATAAAAATAAAAATAATCAATGAAAAATCAAAATTTAAATGATATGCTTTATCGAAAATCAAACAAGGTAAAGCAAAAATAATAGCAAAATCTAAAAAAGTCCTAGCTTGTTTTTGCTTTAAAACGCCAATTCTTTTGGCAAAATATCCGCCTGCAAGTAAAATAAAAATTGTAAATAATGGTATAAAAACAAACATTGAATAATCCTTTTTAAGGGATGGTTTTTGAAAACGGATAGAATTATATTCTTTATACTTAAAAAAAATCTTAATATTTTTTAAGTTTTTTAAAAAAACCAATATTTTTTATTTTTTGTAACTTTAAGAAATTGTAAGTTGAAATTTGATTTTGAATAGTTGGTATTTTAAGTTGAATGATTATAATTTTAAATAATGGTGCGGTTTAATCTTAATTAAAATACTATATATTGTATTTAGAATGATATAAAAACAATAAATTAATATAGCTTTTGTTTTTAATTTTTGAATATTTTTAAACTTATTTAGGCGGAGATCATCTACTTTAGTTATTTTTATTTTTAATATTCACGCAATAAGACAGATTTATTTTGAAAGTTTATCTTATTGCTTTTCTTATTTTCACTGTGCATCATTTGAATTTGAAATTATTTTTTTCAATTTCTTTAAGGTTATATAGCGGTTTTTTCACATTTGCACTGATTTTGTATTTTTTAATAATAAGGTTTCAAATAGTTCAGTATCTATAAATATTCAATGGTCAGGATAATCGTTGTAAAAATTGGGATATGTTTGGTGGTGGATGTTGTGATAAGGATAATGTATTTTTAGGACTTGTAGCTTGTAAAGAAGATGAGAAAAAGCTTGCTAAATTAAACGATGCAGGAAAATGTCATGAAGTAGGAACTTATTGTTCTAAAAAGGTTAGTTTAGGTTTTACTAAAATTTGCGTTGAAAAAAAGAAAAGTTTTTGTTGCTTCAATTCTAAATTAGGAAGAATTTTCAATGAACAAGGATGCCCTCAGCTTGGAAAAGGGTGGGGTAGTGAGGAGGGTCCGCAATGCAAAGGCTTCACTCCTGAAGAATTTCAAAAATTAGATTTTAGTGAAATTGATTTAAGTGAGTTCATTGCTGATATTGTAGGAAGTTTTGACACAGGAAAAATACAAGCTGATTCTGTGAAAATACAAGAAAAGATTCAAAACAATATCGAGAATGCAACGAAAAAACCTACAAATTAAAAAAGAAAATAAATTATTAGAAAGGAGAGAAGCTTAGTTAAAAGTTTGTTTGGTGTAAGCCAAAGGGATTGTTCTAAACCCTGCAAAAGCAGGGGATACTCAATAAGCCTTGACATAGCAAAGCATTAAGAGTATAATTATAAGAACAATGTTTAGCAATTTAATCACCGCCTTTCTAGGTTATGATTAATGCCAAAGGTAGCCGCCTTTGGCATCTACCTTTTATAATTATACCAAAAACAAACTCTTTAACTTCTTAAAACAGTCCATGAAAAGATTTTACTTGTTATTCCTTAGCACTTTGTTTTTTACACCTTCATTTTTATTTGGTGCAACTGAAATAGCTAATGGAAATCTAATTTATACTTGGGGTTACGGCGATGTGATGAATGAAATCATGCAAGCGGTTAAAGGAATAACCACTGAAACAAGTTATATCGTTAATGCGGCCTTAGCTATTTCATTATTACTTTTTAGTATTAAAAAAGCAATGGATGGACAAACAAACCCTGTGTTTGAATTTGGAAAAATGTTTGTACTTTTTGCTGTAGTGTGGGTCATGTTTTTAAAAACACCAAATGACAATAATCACCGCTTTATGATTCACGATGAAGTCACTAGTAAAGATTATGTCATTTCTCAAATTCCTATAGGCATAGGAAAAAGCTTTGCATTAATAACACAATTTGAGAAGGTTATCCTAGAAGCTATGGAAAAACATTTTTCAACTCCACAATCTACAAATTTTTCTAACGCAGGTTTAGGTTTTTCACTTCAAGTGATGAGTGCTTTACCAAGCGTAAAGCTTTCGGCTATTGATGCAACTTTACAAAAAAATATTGATTTTTACTTTAGAAACTGCGTTTCAGTAGGTATCTTGCTTAATCAACAAGGTAGAAATCTTTTTCAAAACTCTGATAATTTAATGCAAGATCTTTTCACAAACATAGGCAATGGCTTTCAGCTCACTCCTTTGTTTAAAAATAACAATAATATTGAAGAACAAAGTGTTGTGCCTTGTTCTGATGCAAGTCCTCAAATCGTTGAAATGATTCAAAAAGATACAGATGAAGCTATGAAAATTCATGCTGCTTTGCTTGGTATGGCGAATGATATGGCAAATTATGAGCAAAAGTTCTTAGGCGCTGCACAAATCTATAACAAACAAGCTGTGAGTGCTAGATCTTATTTGCAACAATCCATGATAATGCTTGCTTCTCAAGATGCAATCATTAATACCGCTAAATCAGTAGGTTTAAATCCTGCTTCTGTGGCTGCAAATACTGCTTATGCGGATCAGCAATTTTACGCAAGTATGCAAGCACAAGGACACTTGGCACAAACTTATTTGCCTTTAGCTAAAGCTTATTTAACAGCTATCATCATAGGTTTGTCTTGACTTGTTGCTTTGCTTTCTATTGTGTTTGGCTCTTACGCACATATTAAGATGTTTTTTACTCTATGTATTTGGATAGTGCTTTGGACTCCTATACTTTGTATTATTAATTTTATAAATGATTTTAATCTTATGAATGTTGCGCAAGTAATAACAGGGGAAAAGCAGCTTTAAGCTTAGGAGATAACATGCTTATCTTTAAAGAAGTAGCAAATAGATCAAATTTCATGAATTACCTTGTAATGAGTACTCCTGTTTTAGCTTATGCCATAGCTAAAGCAAGCGAACAAGGATTTGTGAGTTTTGCTTCTGGATTATCTCAAGCTCTAACAGGTGCTTCAAGAACTGCTGGAAGCTTTGCAAATCAGCAAGCCTTATCTACACAAACTAGCATTGCTGCTCCTAGAGGAGATGAAGTTTGGGCTGTGGGTGCAGGGGTAGCATCGCTTCAATATGCAAGAAATATAGATGGTGTGGTTACTAAATTTAATACTCAATCAGTTATGGGTGATAATACAAAGAATTCTGAAACCTCTAATGCAAATATGACAGGAACAAATGTTGATGGTATGATGTCAGGCGCCAAACTTAGCGCAGGAACTATGACAACTGTTAATAGCGTATCTCAAGCAAATTCTGATGCTTGGAATAAAAACTTTAATGATCAATATTCACATATGAGTCAAAGCGGTAGAGCAAGTGCATTTAAATGAAGCTAAAGGATTTATGGAGAAAGGAGATGAAGCATTTAAGAAGGCTTTTGCAAATAATATTGGACAAGAGATTCAAAATAGAACTGATTTAACTAGCGAAGAAAAGGCGGAAATTGCATTAGCAGCTTCTGCTCATGCAGGTTTTAGCGTTCTTGGAAATGGTGCTGAAATTCAATCAAGTGCAAGTTCAAAAAGAGGTATAGGAAATGTTGAAACTTTTTCAGAAGCTCAAAAAGCTGCATATAATGAAATAATGGAAAGAGCTTCTCTTAAAACTCTATCTACCACAAAAGGTATGTCTTCTTGGAGTAATACGCTTTCAGGTGGCGATTCTACAGCTTATTCAAAAATGGTTGGATATGCTCAAAGCTATACCCAAACAGAACAAGGTATTCAATCTGTTAGTACTAATAATATTGACAATACACTTAATGTGGTTGCAAGAGATCTTGCTGCTGGAGATAATAAAGACTTTAGCAATCTTAATACAGCTCAACAAAATGAATACTTTGCAAAAGCAGATAATTATGTATCCGATATGGTTAAGAATGATCCTGCACAACTTGCACAATATAATAGTCAATATGGCGCTCAAAGCATTGTTAGTCCAAATAACACTACTATGCCACACGCTGCAGGTATGAATTTTAAAACCATTGATGGATCAGAAAGAAGTGTTTTAACTCAATCTAATTTAAATCAAGATCAAGTAAATCAAAGTAGTAAAAGAACAAGCAACACTACAACAATGCCAGATAGTCAAGAAGTTAAAAGCGGAGCAACTCACTCACAAATAGCTCAAGATAATAAAAAGGAGGTAATGCTATTAGGGAAACTTCTAAAAATTGGAATCCTATTGGAAAAGATACTCCTTCTATTTAAACAAAAGGCTTTATAGCCTTTTGTTTAAAGATAAAATAGAATCTAAAATAGCACAATTTACAGAAAAAGCTATAAAAAACAACGATAATATAAAAACTAATGCAATAAAAGCAATTACGACAGATTTAACAGTTGTTAATACTCCTAAATAAACTCCAATTAAAATCGAAATTGAAATTAGCAAGAGAAAACATAAGAGAAATAAAATTTTATTAATTATTTTAGTTTCCCTTTTTTCTGTATTTCTGTTTTTTAGAAAAACCATATAAAAACTTAAAATTGAAAAAAACAACACAATAAATATTAAAAAGCTAACAACTAAGTATGTGGAAAGCATAATATTACTCCTTGATTAATAACTTATTCATATTTTTAATAAAATTATACCATATTTTAATCAATTTTGAAAGTATTTTTGCTATAAAATGCCTATTTTTTAGTGGTTTGAAACGGATTTCTTTTTTTATTTAACTATGTCAATTTTTAAGTGCTAATTTTATAAGACTTTATAGCACTATTTGCAAGATCGGCTAAGAATTTGCTTCTATTATCGCTTATTGTATCTATTGCTTCTACTAAGCTTTTAGGCAAGGTAATATTAATTCTAATTTTTGCTTCATTATCAATAGGTTCTTTAATATAATCACCTTTTTCAAGCATAACTTCTAATGCTCCTTTAAATGCTTCTTTGAGATCTTTTAAGGCTTCTATTTCATTTTCACCATCTCCCATAATATAAGGGAAATCTTTATATCTTGCAAAATATCCTCCGCCATCTTTTTCATCAAGTTTTTTTATAATAATTTCATAAGGTAGATTAAGATAGTAATCTAAGTCTTTCATAATTCATTCTCCTGTTATAGCTTTTAAAACCATTTTGACATATATGGCCTTTATAGGGCGTTTAAATGGAATAGCAATAAGATCACATTCTTCTTTTCTGAATTGATAATGTGATCCGCCTTTATTAAAACATTCATAACCTTCGCTTTCTAATAAAATCTTAAGCGTTTCAAAGCGCACATTGTTAGGATTATTTTTTAAATCTTTAATAATTTTATCTTTTTTACTCACTATAATATCCTTATGAGTATGTATTATACACACTTTTTATTAAGTATCACTTATAAACCGATCGCAATTCTTTTAATCTTGTTGTCTTTGTATGTTTAATTGAAAGTATTAAGACTGAGATTATTGAGCTGCGTTTTGAAACGGATTTCTTTTTTATTTGACTTGGAAAAATGAATAAGAATTTGTAGTTTCATGTACTAACAAAGGCAAGGGGCTTTTCTGTCCTGCGGTTTTGTTAAAAATACTTCCATTTTAAACTTAAAAAACCTAAAGTTTAGATATAATCTCACAAAACGCTCACTATGTCGTTTCATAGTTAACCTTGATTGCTAAATTTCCGCCAAGAGTGAAAACTCAAGGCGGATTTTTATTATAGCGAATCTTGTTTTTTGCTTTTCTAATTTTTTGCCAATCTTTTCTATTTTTTTGTAAAAGTATTTTTGCTATGAATTTCTCATAACCGAAAGCCACGTCTCTTTCGGTTAAATGTTTTTTAGTATAAATGTATTAAGCTTAGACTAAGCGTGGTTTTTATAAAATTTTTCAATGGTTATATCAAATGAGCTTGATTATCTCATTAATTAATTCTAAGACAAGAACTAAAAATTCAATGATCTTACTCATCATGTCTCTTTCTTGCAACCGAAAGAGTAGCCATGCCTAATATGCTTTAATTATAGTATTTTTGAATAAATGTTTTATCATCTTATTGATTATTTGTGTGATAGAATTTCCTTTCCGCAAATCAATGTACCTTAATACTTTTAGTCTCTTGTTAATTTTCTTATTTTTGGATATCTTTATAATCAAATACAAAAAACTTCTTATAAAAATAGTTTTTATATTTTTTATTATGTCTTTTTGTGTAAGCATTTAAAATAAACTCCTTAAGCTAATTTCTCCTAACTTTTTAAAACAAAAAATAAAAAGTTAGGAGAAAAGTTAGGGAAAAATTTTTAAAATGGATTTTAACGGAAAAATTTAATTTAGATTTTAGATAGTTTTAAAGTCCTATTTTATAGATATTTTTTAAGTTTTATATTTATGTTAATTTATGTAGTTAGTAGTATAAATGGTGCGGTTAGCGAGATTTGAACTCGCACACGCGGAGCGCACCACCCCCTCAAGATGGCGTGTCTACCAATTCCACCATAACCGCATAGAAAAAAGCCCAAAAAAAGGGCTTTAATAAGTTTTATTGTAAAACTATAAAAGGATTTGCATAAAGTGCTATTAGCGCGATAACAAGAGCATAGATAACTTGTGCTTCAATCATCGCTAAAGCGATAAACATAGTTGTCATTAATTTTGGCCCAAGACCAGGGTTTCTAGCTGTTCCTGCAATTGTTGCCGCTGCAGTATTACCCATACCGATAGCACCACCAAGTGCTGCAACACCAAGACCTAAGCCTGCTGCAAGAACTGAAAATGCTTTAATCCATACATTAATAGCTTCTTGCTCTACTGGAGCATTAGTTTCAGCTGCAAAAGCTACTGCTGCACATGCTAATAATAAAAAAAGAACTTTTTTCATTATCTTAACCTTTCTATAAAAAAAATTTTTTCAATTTTTAAATCAGTTCGGCTTGCGTATCCCTACTTAAGACTTAAAAATAAAGCCGAATTATAACCAAAAGTATCTTTATTTTTATTGAAATTTACAAAAATTCACATTTTTGATTTAAATTTGATTGTTTTCAATAAAGCTTAAAAGTTTTTTTGCTTTAATAATATTTTAAAATAATTTTTAAGTTAAGGTTGTAACATTGAGTTCTAAATTTTCAAAAATAGGTTTCATTTTAGCGGTAGCAGGTTCAGCAGTGGGCTTGGGTAATGCTTGGAAATTTCCAACACTAGTAGGTCAAAGTGGTGGATCTGCTTTTATTTTGCTTTATATAATTCTTACTTTGGGTGTAGGTTTTGTGATATTTTTAGCTGAGCTTAGCATAGGAAAAATTAGTGAAAAAGATCCGGTTAATGCCTATGAAAAGTTAGCACCTTCAAATAAAAAAGCTTGGTCTTATGTTGGTTTTACTATGATAGGGGCGATTTTAATAGTTTCTTTTTATACCTTGGTGATTGGTTGGATAGTTAAATATGTGTTTTTAAGTATCACTGGAAATTTGCCTATGGATCTAGAAGTAAGTAAAGCGCAGTTTGGATTTTTTACAAGCGAGGATTTTTTAAGTCAGTTTATTTGTTTTACTTTGGTTTTTTTATGTGTTTTTTATATTGTTTCTAAAGGTGTTAAGAATGGGATTGAAAAGTTAAATGTTTGGATGATGCCTTCATTATTTATTTTACTAATCTTGATGCTTGTTTATGCTATTAGTAAAGATGGTTTTATGATGGCGGTTAAATTTCTTTTTGTGCCTGATTTTTCCAAAATCAACACTTCAAATGTTCTTGAAGCTTTAGGACTTGCCTTTTTTAGTCTTTCTTTGGGTGTTGGGACGATTATTACTTATTCTGCTAGTCTGCCTGATAAAACTAATTTTATTACCAGTACTTTAAATATTATTTTTATCAATCTTTTAGTTGGTCTATTAATGGGTTTGGTTGTTTTCACTTTTATCTTTGAATTTGGTTACAATCCTAATCAGCAAGGACCAGGACTTGTTTTTATTTCCTTGGCTACTTTATTTGAAAAAATTGGGGTGATCGGTTGTATTTTTGGAGCAGCGTTTTTTATTTCTTTAATCTTTGCTGGTATTACTTCAGCTGTTTCAATGATAGAGCCTTTTGCTTTTTATCTTATTAATACTTTTGGTATGAGCCGTAAAAAAGCTTTGATTTTAATAGGAATTGTTGTTTATATTTTAGGAATGTTGTGTATTTTATCTTCTTTAAAAAGTACTCAGTTTGGATTTTTTGGAATGAGTTTTTTTGATTTGCTTGATAGTATTTCAAGTAAGGTTATTATGCCTTTAGGTGGAATTTTGGCAGCTATTTTTGTGGGATTTGTGATGAAAAAAGAAGCTTTAAAAATTTTATTTGAACCTTATATGAGGGGTATATTTTTTGAACTTTGGTATGTGTTTTTGAGATTTATTTCCCCTTTGGCTGTTGTTATAGTTATGATAGCCGCTTTTTTAAAGTGAGTTTGAAAAATAATGAGAACATATTTTTCAAAAATCGGTTTTGTATTGGCTGTTGCTGGTGGAGCTGTTGGTTTAGGTAATGCTTGGAAATTCCCAACTTTAAGCGCAGAAAATGGCGGTTTTGTTTTTGTGCTTTTATATTTGTTTTTTACTTTAACTATAGGATTTAGTATTTTTTTAGCTGAAGTGGCTATGGGACGTTTAAGTAAAAGTGATCTTGCAAATGCTTATTCAAATCTTGCCATAAAATATGGCAATAGATGGCGATATGGTGGCGTTTTTATGTTAGGTGGTATTTTTGTCCTCTCTTTTTATCTAGTTATCATGGGATGGGTTTTAAAATATACTGTAGTTAGTCTTTATTATCTTCCCAAAACTTTAGATGAAGCAGCAAGTAATTTTCAGAATTTAATTACTACAAATTTGACAAGTTCTGTTTTTTTCTTCACTTTATCTTTTTTTCTTACTTTATTAATAGTATCTAAAGGTTTAATCAAAGGGATTGAAAAATTAAATGTTGTTATAATGCCTAGCTTGTTCTTAATGCTTGTTTTTATGTTGTTTTATTGCATGGGATTTAAGCAAGGTTTTGCAAATGCTTTTTCTTATTTATTTTATCCTGATTTTTCACATTTTAAATTTAGCTCTATTGCCGAAGCTTTAGGGCTTGCATTTTTTACCTTATGCTTGGGAATAGGTTGTATAGTTACATATTCATCAGCCTTGGATAAAAAAACAAATTTTATAAAAAGTTCAGTGTATATTGTTTTGATTAACTTATTGATTTCTTTTATCATGGGACTTATTGTTTTTACTTTTATCTTTGAATTTGGAGCCGATCCGCATACTCAAGGAGCAGGAATTGTTTTTGTATCCTTGATGAGTTTGTTTAATCAACTTGGAGCTTTAGGCTATATTTTTGCATTTTGTTTTTTCTTAGCACTTTTTTTTGCTGGTATTACTTCAGCTGTTTCAATGATAGAGCCTTTAACTTTTTATATGATTAATAACTATCAAATTTCTCGTGTTAAAGCTCTATTTTTAATAGGTTTATTTGTTTTTGTTTTTGGAATTTGTTGTATCTTGTCATTAAATTTAAATTTTTTTTCTATGTTTAGTTTTTTTGGAAAAGATTTTTTTACTTTATTGGATAAATTAACTTCAAATTTTTTACTTCCACTTGGTGCTATAGTATGCTCTATATTTGTAGGTTTTTTTATGAATAAAAAACAAATTTATAAAATTTTTTCTAAATTTATAAGTAGAAAAATTTTCTTAATTTGGTTGTTTTTTATTCGTTTTATATCGCCTATAGCAATAATTTTGGTAATGTGTTATCAAATTTTTGTATAATAATGAAAAAATATTTTTTTTAAGGAAAAATAATGGCTAAAAAATTCATCGATGTAATGGATACAAGCTTTAGAGATGGTTTTCAGTCCGTTTATGGGGCTAGGGTTTTAATGGATGATTTTTTTCCTGCAGTAGAAGCAGCAAAAGAAGCAGGCATTACACATTTTGAATTTGGCGGTGGTGCTAGATTTCAAAGCTTGTATTTTTATCTTAATGAAGATGCTTTTGCCATGATGGATAGATTTAGAGCTATTGTAGGAAAAGATGCCAATCTTCAAACTTTAGCAAGAGGGGTCAATACCGTTACTTTAGACACTGGAAGTAGTGAGCTTATTGATTTGCATGCAAAACTTTTTGCAAAACACGGTACTACAACGATAAGAAATTTTGATGCCCTTAATGATGTAAATAATTTAAAATTTAGTGGTGAATGTATAGTAAAATATGGGTTAAAGCATGAAATTACTATCACTTTAATGGATTTACCGCCAAATTGTAAAGGTGCCCATGATGTGCCTTTTTATGAAAAAATTTTAAAAGAAATTTTAGCAGCAGAAATTCCTTTTCATAGTATTTGTTTCAAAGATGCAAGTGGAACTTCTAATCCAAATAAAATTTATGAAACCATTAAAATGGCTAGAAAAATTTTACCTCAAGATACACACATTAGGCTTCATACGCATGAAACTGCAGGAGTGAGTATAGCTTGCTATCTTGCAGCACTTGAAGCAGGTGTTGATGGTATCGATTTGGCTGCAGCTCCTGTAAGTGGTGGAACTTCTCAGCCTGATATTTTAACCATGATGCATGCCTTAAAAGGTAAAGATTATGATTTAGGTGGATTTGAAGAAGAAAAAATTCTAAAATACGAAGAAGTTTTAAAAGATTGTTTAAAAGAGTATTTTTTACCCCCTGAAGCTACTATGGTAAATCCACTTATTCCTTTTTCTCCTATGCCAGGAGGAGCTTTAACGGCAAATACACAAATGATGAGGGATAATAATATTTTAGATAAATTTCCACAGGTCATTCATGCTATGAGAGAAGTTGTAGAAAAAGGTGGATTTGGTACTTCGGTTACTCCAGTTTCTCAATTTTATTTTCAACAAGCATTTAATAATGTTATGTTTGGGCCTTGGAAAAAAATCGCAGAAGGTTATGGAAAAATGGTGCTTGGTTATTTTGGAAAAACTCCTGTTGCACCCGATACAAATATTGTTGAACTTGCTTCAAAACAACTTAATTTAGAACCTACTACAGAGCTTGCTATAAATATAGCTGATAAAGATGAGGGTAAAAGTATAGCTTATACCAAAACCTTACTTGAAAAAGAGGGTATAGAAACGAGTGAAGAAAATATATTTATTGCAGCAGCTTGTAAAGAAAAAGGTATAGCATTTTTAAAAGGAGAGGCAAAGGTAAATATACGCAAATTAGCCAGTATGCCAAAACCTATGAGTGTAGATGAAAACAAATTTACCGTAGCTGTAAATGGTAATAAATATCATGTAGAAGTAAGCTATGGCTTTGATAAAGATGTTAATGTTAAGAGTGTAAAAAAAGTAGAAGAAAATAAAAATATTATTTCTTCAAATTCGACAAGTTCTGTAGATGCTGAAAATGAAGTTTTAGCAGGTATTTCGGGTAATGTTTTTAAAATTTATGTTAACGAAGGCGAAGAAGTAAAATCAGGTCAAGCTATCATGGTTTTAGAAGCAATGAAAATGGAGATTGAGGTTAATGCTCCAAAAGATGGAATTATTTCAGAGCTTTGTATTAAAATAGGCGATACTGTTAATGAAGGCGAAGTATTAGCTATTTACAAGAATTAAAGTGAGGGAAAAATGAAAAAATTTGATAATTTAGGTTTAGATAACATAAAGGAAATTTTTCATAATTTAAGTTATGATGAATTAAATGCTCATGAAAAAGCAAATAATGAAGGTTTAAGCACGGATAATGATACTTTTTGTGTGGATACGGGAATTTTTACAGGTAGAAGTCCTAAAGATAAATATTTTGTAAAACAAGATCCATCTAGTAAATATATAGCTTGGGGGAAGATAAACCAGCCTATTACAAAAGAATTATTTGATAAGCTTTTGACCAAAGCAAAGCAAGAGTTAAGTGGAAAGAAAATTTATGTTCAAGATGCTTTTTGCGGTGCTTCTTTGCAAAGTCGCAAAGCAGTAAGATTTGTTACTGAAATTGCATGGCAAGCGCATTTTGTTAAAAATATGTTTATTCGCCCAAGTCAAGAGGAACTTGAGAATTTTAAAGCAGATTTTATTGTTTATAATGCTTGCAAATGTATCAATGAAGATTATAAACAAGATGGTTTAAATTCAGAGGTTTTTGTGATCTTTAATGTTGAAGAAAATATAGCGGTTATTGGTGGAACTTGGTATGGTGGAGAAATGAAAAAAGGTATTTTTTCTATGATGAATTATTGGCTGCCACTAGAAAATAAACTTTCTATGCATTGTAGCGCAAATGTCGGAGAAAAAGACGATGTGGCACTTTTCTTTGGACTTAGCGGTACAGGAAAAACTACGCTTTCAACCGATCCAAAAAGAAGACTCATAGGTGATGATGAGCATGGCTGGGATGATGAAGGTGTATTTAATTTTGAGGGCGGTTGTTATGCAAAAACAATCAATCTTGATCCTGAGCATGAGCCTGAAATTTATGGAGCTATTAAAAGAAATGCACTTTTAGAAAATGTAGTTTTAAGAGCTGATAAGAGTGTTGATTATGCTGATGCTTCAAAAACAGAAAATACGAGAGTTTCTTATCCTATAGAGCATATTGAAAATCATGAGCCTAGCTTAAAAGCAGGGCATCCAAAAAATATTATATTTTTAAGTGCAGATGCTTTTGGAATTTTGCCTCCGGTGAGTAAATTAAGTAAAGAGCAAGCTATGTATTATTTTTTAAGCGGTTATACAGCAAAAGTAGCTGGAACTGAGCGTGGTATAACAGAGCCTCAAGCAACTTTTTCAGCTTGCTTTGGAGAACCTTTTATGCCTTTGCATCCAACGGTTTATGCGAGATTGCTTGGTGAAAAGATTGAAAAACATGAAGTTAATGTTTATCTTGTTAATACGGGTTGGAGCGGTGGGAGTTACGGTGTAGGTAAAAGAATGAGTATTAAGGCTACTAGGGCTTGCATTAATGCTATTTTAGATGGGAGTATTGCAAAATGCGAATTTGAAAATTTTGAAGTGTTTAATTTAGCTATTCCAAAAGCTTTAGAAGGTGTAGAAAGCACGCTTTTAAATCCTATAAATACTTGGTTAGATAAAAATGCCTATGCTGAAACAAGAGATAAGCTAGCACATATGTTTGTGCAAAATTTCAAACGCTATGAAGATGTCAAAGAAGGTATTGAATTTAGCAAATTTGGACCAAAAATTTAAGGTATTTAAATGAAAAATGAAATGTGGTCAGGACGCTTTAGCAGTGCAAGCGATGAGCTTTTAAAAGAATTTAATGCGAGTTTAAATGTAGATAAAACTTTGTTTAATGAAGATATACAAGGATCTATAGCGCATGCTACAATGCTTGAAAGTTGTGGTATTTTAAAAAAAGAAGAATTAGATGCTATTATAAAAGGCTTAGAACAAGTTAAAAGTGAAATAGAGCAAGGTAAATTTGTTTTTGATATCAAAGATGAAGATATACATATGGCTATAGAAAAGCGTTTAAGCGAGATCATAGGCAGTGAAATTGGTGGAAGACTTCATACTGCAAGAAGTAGAAATGACCAAGTGGCTACTGATTTTAAACTTTTTGTAAAAAAATCTCATATTGAACTTATAAAGCTTTTAAAAGAATTGATTCAAACCATGCTCGAATATGCTAAAGTGCATAAAAAAACTATTATGCCAAGCTTTACACATTTACAACACGCTCAGCCTGTGAGTTTTTCTTTTTATATTTTAGCTTATGCTTTTATGTTAATGCGAGATGTTAAGCGTTTGCAAAATAGCCTAGAACTTGCAGACTTTTTGCCACTTGGATCTTGTGCATGTGCAGGAACAAGCTATGCTACCAATCGTGAGTTGAGTGCTAAAATTTTAGGATTTAAAGATATTATGCCAAATGCTATGGATGGAGTGAGTGATAGGGATTTTGCTCTTGATTTGCTTTATGATATAGCAGTTATTTTTACACACACTTCAAGACTTTGTGAGGAAATGATTTTATTTTCAAGCTCAGAATTTTCTTTTATAACCATAAGTGATAGTTTTTCAACGGGAAGTTCTATTATGCCTCAGAAAAAAAATCCCGATGTTTGTGAGCTTATACGTGGAAAAACAGGGCGTGTTTATGGAAATTTAATTTCTCTTTTAACTATAATGAAAGCTTTACCTTTAGCTTATAATAAAGATATGCAAGAAGATAAAGAGGGGATTTTTGATAGTGTAAAAACCGCTAAAGATAGCTTAATTATCTTAAATGCAATGTTAAAAGAAATACAAATCAACAAAGAAAATATGCTTAATGCTTGTAAAAAAGGTCATATGTTGGCTACCGATTTGGCAGATTATTTGGTGCGTGAAAAAAATATTCCTTTTAGAAAAGCACATTTTATAGTGGGAAATGTTGTTGCACAAGCTGAAGTACAAGGCATTGATATAAGTGAAATTAAAGATCTTTCAAAAATAGATCCTGTATTTGATGAAAAAGCTATGGAACTTTTAAATTTTGAATTTTCTTTAAATTCTAAGCAAAGTGAAGGCTCAAGTTCTATTGCAAGCGTAGAAAAGCAAATTCAAATTTTGGAAGGTTTTATTCAAAATTTATAAATATTATTTAGGCTATTTTGCCTAAACATTGAATCTAAAATGCATTACATCGCCATCTAAAACGATATAGTCTTTTCCTTCAAGGCGTAGCTTTCCTGCTTCTTTGGCGCCATTTTCGCCTTTGTATTGGATATAATCTTCATAGGAAATAACTTCAGCTTTTATAAAGCCTTTTTCAAAGTCATTGTGAATTACACTTGCTGCTTTTGGTGCTTTCCAGCCTTTTTTGATTGTCCAAGAACGCACTTCAACTACACCAGCGGTAAAATAACTGATCAGTCCAAGCTTAGCAAAAGCAGTGCGTATGATTTGATCAAGACCGCTTTCGTTAACTCCTAGAGAACTTAAAAATTCATGACTTTCTTCATCGCTTAATCCTACTAATTCTTCTTCGATTTTTGCACAAAGCTTGATAACTTCATGATCATTTTTTTTAGCATATTCTTTTAAAGCTTTTACATAATCATTATCTTCACTAATACCATTTTCATCAACATTTGCACCATAAATCACTTCTTTAGCAGAAAGCAGTCTTAATTCTTTAATTAAGGCTTGATAAATTTCACTTTCTTTTTCAGGGTAAGAGCTTGCAGCTAAGCCTTTGTTTAAATGATCAAGTAAGGAATTTGCAAGTTCGAGACTTTCTTTAGCGCCCTTTTGATTAGCTTTGGCTTCTTTGGTGAGTTTTTCTATTTTTTTACTAAGTTGCTCAATATCTGCTAAAATAAGCTCTGTATTGATAATTTCTATATCACGTAAAGGATCAACTCCACCTTCAACATGGGTAATATTTTCTTCATCAAAACAACGTACTATATGCAAAATAACCTCAGTTTCACGTATATTTGAAAGAAATTTATTTCCCAAGCCTTCTCCTTTACTTGCACCTTTAACAAGCCCAGCGATATCTACAAATTCTATTAAAGAATGCATAATTCTTTCAGGTTTTACTATTTTAGCAAGTTCATTAAGTCTTAAATCAGGAACTTCAACCATGGCTTTATTAGGCTCTATGGTGCAGAAAGGATAGTTTGCGCTTTGGGCATTTTGTGCTTTAGTTAAAGCATTAAAAGTCGTTGATTTGCCAACATTTGGAAGTCCTACTATACCTACACTTAAACTCATTTAGCTTTCCTTAAAATTTGAATTAAATAATTAACGCACATTCTAACTCCAGCTCCACCTGCGCCAAAACTAGAATATCCCCAAGATTTTTCTGTATAAGCAGGTCCTGCTATGTCAAGATGTAGCCATTTGTCTTTATATTCTTTACGAATAAATTTATCTAAAAATAATCCTGCGGTAATTGCACCTCCGTAGCGACTAGAGGCAGTGTTGCTAACATCGGCAATATTTGATTTTATAAGTTCTCTTAAGTGAGGGTTGAAGTGTAAGATTGTAGTATATTCTCCACTTTTTTTAGAGCTTAGATAAAAATCATTTTGCAATTCTTCATTATTTCCCATAATAGCACTTGTAAATTCTCCAAGTCCTATAACACAAGCTCCAGTAAGAGTTGCCATATCGATAAGTAAATCAGGTTTTAAATCCTGTGCAAAAGAAAGGCAATCAGCTAAAACTAAGCGTCCTTCTGCATCTGTATTTCTTACTTCTATGCTTATACCTTCGCGACTGATTAAAATATCATCGGGTTTGTAAGCATTGCCACCTATCATATTTTCAGTTGCACCTAAAATACAATGCACTTCTAAATCTAAAGCAAGTTCGGCTACGGCTTTTATGATTCCCATTGCTGCTGCTGCACCGCTTTTATCAGCTTTCATTGTAAGCATAAAATCAGCTGGTTTTAAGCTTAATCCACCGCTATCGTAAGTTAAGCCTTTTCCAACAAATACAACACATTTTTTTGCATTTTTGGCTTTATAGCTTAGATGAATGAGGCGTGGTGGGTGTACCGAGGCGCGATTTACTGCTAAAAAGGCATTCATTTTTTCTTTAGCTAAAAATTTTTCATCATAAATTTTACAAGTGATGTTTTTATTTTCTTTAGCTAAATTTTGTGCATCTTCTGCCATTTTTAAAGGGGTGTAAATTTCAGGAATTTCATTGACTATATTTTTGGTAAAATTTGTAGCATTGGCTAAAATTTCTCCACGCTCTAAACCTATCTTAGCTTCATCTTTATTAAATTTCTTACCATTTAATTCTTCGCTTGAAATAATAAATCTTTCTAAAGTACTTGTTTTTTTCTCACTTTTATATTTGTCAAATTTATAAGCTCCAAAAAGTACGCCTTCAACTAAAGATGCAAAACTTCTAACTACACAATCTCCTATTATGCTAGAAAGTTTTACGCTTTTAATATTAAGTTTCTCAAGAGTTTTATATGCTGTGCAAAGACTTAATCTTATATCCTCATAAGCCAGACTTTTAAGCTCTAAATAAAGCTTTTTATTGTTTAAGTCCAATAAAACACCTTCGCCTTTGTAATTATTAAGTTTAAAAAAATCTTTTTCTTTGTTGAAATTTTTTAAATTTTTATCCTGTATAAAAACAAGTTCAAAGTCTGCTTTTATAGCATCTAGTTTTTTATCGTTTAATTCAAATTTCATGATTTTTTCCTTTTATCTTTAAGTATAGCTTTTTCCATTTGTTTAAAACCAAATAATAAAAGGGATAAAAAAGCTATAATAATAATGGCTGCATAATACCAATGTTCTTCAGCCCAAGTCACCATCTTCCAAATTTGTTCTCCAAAATACCAAGCTAAAAGTATAGTGATTGATGCCCAAACCCAAGCACTAAAAAGATTGATAATAGCAAATTTTTTTGCACTATAACGCGTGATTCCTATACTCATAGGTATAATGGTTCTAAAGCCATACATATAGCGTTGTATAAAAATAATAGGCCAACCAAAACGTTGTAAAAGTAGGTGTGCTACTGCAAATTTACGCCTTTGAGTTTTTAATTTTTTTTGTATGTAGCGTTTATTATATCTTCCTATATAGAAATAAATTTGATCGCCTACAAAACCGCCAAGACCTGCTATAAATATAACAAAGCCTAAATTTACATGTCCTTGATGGGCAAAAATACCTGCTAAAATTAAAGCTAACTCTCCTTCTAAAATACACCATAAAAAAATAATAATATAAGCTAGATCTTTGTATTGGTAAAGTAAATTTTTTAAAAATTCTTCCATTTGTACCTTTCTATAGTTTTAAATTTCTAAAACACTATAAACTGAAGTAAGTTTTTCAAGTTTATTTGCTCCATTTAAATCTTTAAGATTCATTAAAAAACAAGCTTCAACACATTTTGCTCCAGCTTTTTGAATGAGTTCATATGAAGCTATAGCTGTTCCGCCAGTTGCTATTAAATCATCTACAAGTAAAACTCTTGCATTTTGAATATTTTTAAATGCATCTTTATGAAGTTCTACTTTATCGCTGCCATATTCAAGATCGTATTCGCAGCTAAAGGTTTCAAAAGGGAGTTTTCCAGGTTTTCTAATAGGCACAAAAGGAAGATTAAGTTTTGCACAAATCATAGATGCAAAGATAAATCCTCTGCTTTCTGTTCCTGCTATGAAGTCTAGATTGTAATCTTTGTAGCGTTCTTTTAAATGTTTAAGTAGAAAATTTAAAGCCTCTTTGTTATTTAGTAGAGTGGTAATATCTCTAAAAATAATTCCTTTTTTTGGAAAATCAGGAATAATCCTAATGCTATCAAACAGGTATTTTTGTTCTTCTTGTGTTAGTTTTATCATAATAATGCCTCGATTTTTGCTTCTAATTCTTTAATTCTTTGTCTTAGTTTGTCATTTTCCAAACGATATTGAGAATTTCTAGTTCTTAAAGATGTAAGGTCTGCTTTGATTTTATTAAGTTCTTCTGTGAGTATATCTATATTTCCAAGACTTCTTTGAAGTTGAATTTGTAGTTTTCTAATGACAATCTCAGTATCATCAAGATTGTTTTTGATAAAATCTTTTGATGTTTTTTCTTTATTAAGTAGAGTTTTATAGTAAAACAACATTACAATAAGATAGATAGTTGCACAAATCAATATAGTTAAAACAAGCCAGTTTGTAAACATTATATTTTTACCTCAATTTTTTGAATTCTTTGCATATGTCTCCCTTCTTCAAAAGGAGTTTGAATGAATTTTTCTATAATATCTATAGCTAATTCAACCCCGATTAATCTTCCGCCTAATGCCAAAACATTGGCATCATTATGCCTTCTTGCAAGTTCTGCACTTAAGCTTTCATGACATAATGCACAACGAATGTTTTTATGACGATTTGCTGCAATAGAAATTCCAATTCCACTTCCACAAATAAGAATGCCAAAGCTTCGTTCGTCTATTTTTTCGGCAAGTAAATGTGCATAATCAGGATAATCGCAGCTTGCGCAAGTGTTTGTTCCTAAATCGTTAAAAATTATATTTTTTTCTTTTAAAAATACGCAAATTTTTTCTTTTAATTCAAAACCAGCATGATCACTAGCAATATAAATTTTTTCCCTAAGCATTGGTTTCCTACATTACTATATAAAATAAGATAAAAACCTAATCTTATCATATTAAATCATAAAAACAGCTTTTCTTTTTTTAAAAATAAGCTTTATTTTTCTTTATATATGTTAGAATTACGTGACAAGAAAAATAAAATTTCAATAAATTAAGGGGAGAAGAAAATGAAGCTCATACTCATAGGATCTTCAACAGGTGGTCCTAATCAGCTTAAATTTCTTTTAAAGGATATTGATATAAAAAATACTTGTGTAGTTATAGCTCAACACATGAGTGCCAGTTTTATTCCATCTTTTGTGGGGCAATTTAATAAAGAAGCTTTTAGTGAAGTGTGCTTATTGAATGATAAAGAGATATTAAGCAATAAAATTTATATTTGCCCTAAAAATACTATTTTATCTGGAAATTTAAATATTGTAGCCGCTTGGCAAGATGTGGCTTCAAGCTTTAAACCGAGTGTGGATTTACTTTTTCATTCCGCTGTTTCTTTGGCAAAAACAAATAAAATACTTGCTATTATTTTAACGGGCATGGGAGATGATGGCGCAAAAGGTTTATTTGAGCTTTATAAAACAGGAGTTAGATGTTTATGCGAGAATGAAGCAGATAGCGTCGTTTATGGTATGCCAAAAAGAGCAAAAGATATGAATCCACATTTAAAACCTATGAGCTTAAAAGAAATTAAAAAAGAAATTGTAAATTTTATTGATCAGGATTAATAAAAGGAAAATTGCATGGAAAAAAAAATAACTCCTAGCGAATTAGAACTTAATGAATTTATAAAAATTATCAACGAAATGAGCGGTATTGATTTAACCGATAAAAAAAATATACTAGCTTTAAAGTTGAATAAATTTCTTGAAGGAACTAATACTAAAAATTTTTCCGAATTTTTGGGAAAATTAAAAAGCAATAGACAACTTAAACAAGAAACTTTAGATTTTGTAACCATAGGTGAAACTTATTTTTTAAGAGAATTGGCTCAATTGAAAGAAATAATTTATTATGCCAAAAGCTTAGAAAAGAGAGTAAATATCCTAAGCGCCCCTTGTTCAAGTGGAGAAGAGGTATATTCTTTGGCATTATTGGCTGCACAGAATTTTATTAAAGATATGTATATTTTAGGCATTGATATTAATTCAAGCGTGATTGAAAAAGCAAAACTTGGAAAATATCAAGGAAGAACTTTACAGCGATTGAGCGAGAGTGAAAAAAGAAGGTTTTTTTTAGAAAGCGAAGATAAATTTTATACTATTAATAAAAATGAGCTTTGTACTTGTAAATTTGAACTTTGCAATGTTTTTGAAGAAAAATTTTCAAGATTGGGAAAATTTGATATTATAGCTTCTAGAAATATGATTATTTATTTTGATCATGAATCAAAACTAAAACTTATGGAGAGATTTCATAGAATTTTAAATGATAAAGGAAGGCTTTATGTTGGCAATGCTGATTTAATTCCGGAGACTATTTATTTTAAAAAGATTTTCTCTCCAAGAGGTGTTTACTATGAAAAAGTATAAATTCTAAAAATTACTAAAAGTTACACTTTAGAAATTTATTAGTAAAAATAAGTTACATTTTGAAGTAGTTTTCTTTATTTAATGATAAAATAATTTTAATTAATTTTATATTTAGTTAAAAATAAAGGAAAAAACTTGATTGAATTAAAAAATGTAAACAAATACTACGGAACTCATCATGTTCTAAAGAATATTAATCTTTCTGTTAAAGAAGGTGAGAAGCTTGTTATTATAGGTCCAAGTGGAAGTGGAAAAAGTACAACTATCCGTTGCATGAATGGGCTTGAAGAAGTTAGTTCAGGCGAGGTCGTAGTTAACAATCTTGTTTTAAATCATAAAAATAAAATTGAAATTTGTCGAAAATATTGTGCAATGGTTTTTCAGCATTTTAATTTATATCCACATATGACGGTTTTGCAAAATTTGACCTTAGCTCCAATGAAACTTCAAAAAAAATCTAAAAAAGAAGCTGAAGAAACAGCTTTTAAGTATTTAAAAGTCGTAGGTTTAGTGGATAAAGCAAATGTTTATCCAGCAACCCTTTCAGGCGGACAACAACAACGCGTTGCTATAGCAAGATCACTTTGTACTAAAAAACCCTATATTTTATTTGATGAACCTACTTCAGCCCTTGATCCAGAAACCATACAAGAGGTTTTAGATGTAATGAAAGAAATTTCACATCAAAGCAATACTACCATGGTGGTTGTTACACACGAAATGGGTTTTGCAAAAGAAGTAGCAGATAGGATTATTTTTATGGAAGATGGTGCTATTGTGGAAGAAAATATTCCTAGTGAATTTTTCTCAAATCCAAAAACCGAAAGAGCGCGACTCTTTTTAGGGAAAATTCTTAAAAATTAACCAAAATTGAAAGGAGAAAAAATGGTTTTTAGAAAATCTTTATTAAAGTTGGCAGTTTTTGCTCTAGGTGCTTGTGTTGCATTTAGCAATGCTAATGCAGCAGAAGGTAAACTTGAGTCTATTAAATCTAAAGGACAATTAATAGTTGGTGTTAAAAATGATGTTCCGCATTATGCTTTGCTTGATCAAGCAACAGGTGAAATTAAAGGTTTTGAAGTAGATGTTGCCAAATTACTAGCTAAAAGTATATTAGGTGATGATAAAAAAATAAAACTAGTTGCAGTTAATGCTAAAACAAGAGGCCCTTTGCTTGATAATGGCAGTGTAGATGCAGTGATAGCAACTTTTACTATTACTCCAGAGAGAAAAAGAATTTATAATTTCTCAGAGCCTTATTATCAAGATGCTATAGGGCTTTTGGTTTTAAAAGAAAAAAATTATAAATCTTTAGCTGATATGAAAGGTGCAAATATTGGAGTGGCTCAAGCTGCAACTACAAAAAAAGCTATAGGTGAAGCTGCTAAAAAAATTGGTATTGATGTTAAATTTAGTGAATTTCCTGATTATCCAAGTATAAAAGCTGCTTTAGATGCTAAAAGAGTTGATGCGTTTTCTGTAGACAAATCAATATTGTTAGGCTATGTGGATGATAAAAGTGAAATTTTGCCAGATAGTTTTGAACCACAAAGTTATGGTATTGTAACCAAAAAAGATGATCCAGCTTTTGCAAAATATGTTGATGATTTTGTAAAAGAACATAAAAATGAAATTGATGCTTTAGCGAAAAAATGGGGTTTATAATATGAATGAAAGTGTAGGTTTTGTTGAACATTTAAGACAAATTCTTACTTCTTGGGGTTTATATGATGAAAATAGTATAAGCCCTTTTGCGGTATGGAAATTTTTAGATGCTTTGGATAATAAAGATGCTTTTATTAATGGTTTTATTTATACTTTAGAAGTAAGCATTCTTGCTTTGCTTATAGCTACAATTTTTGGAACTATAGGCGGAGTTATGGCTACAAGTAGATTTAAAATTATCAGAGCCTACACTAGAATTTACGTAGAGCTTTTTCAAAATGTTCCTTTGGTAATACAAATTTTCTTTTTGTTTTATGCCTTGCCTGTTTTAGGTATAAGACTTGATATATTTACTATTGGTGTATTGGGTGTTGGAGCTTATCACGGAGCTTATGTAAGCGAGGTGGTTAGAAGTGGAATTTTGGCTGTGCCAAGAGGTCAGTTTGAAGCTTCTGCTTCTCAAGGGTTTACTTATATTCAACAAATGCGTTATATTATAGTACCTCAAACCATTAGAATTATTTTACCACCGATGACAAATCAAATGGTAAATTTAATCAAAAATACCTCTGTATTGCTTATTGTAGGTGGAGCTGAGTTAATGCATTCTGCTGATAGTTATGCAGCTGATTATGGAAATTATGCGCCAGCTTATATATTTGCAGCGGTTTTATATTTTATAATTTGTTATCCTTTGGCTTATTTTGCAAAGGCTTATGAAAATAAATTAAAAAAAGCATATTTAACGAGATAAAGGGTTGTTAATGGAAAATGTTTTTAATGCACAAAATATTGAATTTTTAATGCAAGGTTTATTTCTGACATTAAAAATAGCCTTAGCAACTTGTATTATTTCGATTGTTTTTGGAACTTTTTTAGCTATAACTAAAAATTATGGGGATAGATTAAGTAAATTTTTAGCAGCTTGCTATATAGATATTTTTAGAAATACTCCTTTATTATTATGGATGCTTGCAGCTTGTTTTGTTCTACCTGTATTTTTTGGACAATTTCCTCAAGCTTTTTGGGGTACTATAGGATTTTCACTTTATACGAGTTCGGTTATGGCTGAAATTATTAGAGGTGGATTAAATTCTATACCAAAAGGTCAGTTTGAAGCAGCTTATTCTCAAGGTTTTGGTAAATTTTTTACTCTTTTTTATATTATTTTACCACAAACTTTTAGAAAAATAATACCTGCTTTATTATCTCAAATTGTAACCACTGTAAAGGATACAGCTTATTTAGCGGGTTTAGGTATAGCTGAACTTACTTATAATTCAAAAACTATATTGGCAAAACTAACAAGTTTTGAAGAAATTTTAGCGATGATAGGTGTTGTTGCGGGAATTTATTTTATAATATGTTTTTCGCTTTCTATGCTGGTAAGATATTATGCCAAAAAGACAGCTTACATTTCTTAAAAAAGCTTATATTTTTATATAAGCTTTTTAAATTTACAGCAGTTTTTAACATTTTTTTTATTAAAATCTTTTGTATTAATTCATAATTTTATTGATTAAGGTTTTTTATGCGAGGTTATAAAATTTTTTCAGGCTCAGCTAATGTCGAATTTGCAAGACAAGTTTCTAAATATCTCTCCCTGCCTTTAAGTGATGCTGGAGTAAAGCGGTTTAGTGATGGAGAGATTAGCGTTCAAATTGATGAGAGTGTACGCGGAAAGGATGTTTTTATTATTCAAAGTACTTGCGCTCCTACAAACGATAATTTAATGGAACTTTTAATTCTTACAGATGCTTTGCGTCGCTCAAGTGCAAATTCAATTACGGCTATTATCCCATATTTTGGCTATGCGAGACAAGATAGAAAAGCAAATCCTAGAGTGCCAATTACTGCTAAACTTGTGGCTAATTTGATTCAAGCAGCTGGGATTGATCGCGTAGCTACGATAGATTTGCATGCAGGACAAATTCAGGGTTTTTTTGATATTCCAGTAGATAATCTTTATGGAAGTATAGTTTTTAATGATTACATTAAAGCCAAACATTTTAAAAATGCTATTATAGGAAGTCCAGATATAGGGGGTGTTGCAAGAGCTAGGAGTGTTGCAAAGCATTTAGGACTTGATATAGTTATAGTTGATAAGCGTCGTGAAAAAGCCAATGAAAGTGAAGTAATGAATATCATTGGAGATGTAAAAGATAAAGAAGTTATCTTAGTGGATGATATTATTGATACTGCTGGCACTATAGTTAAAGCCGCGGAAGCTTTAAAAGAAAAAGGTGCAAAATCTGTTATGGCTTGCTGTACTCATGCAGTTTTAAGTGGAAAAGCCTATGAGAGAATAGCAAGTGGAGCTTTAGATGAGCTTGTGGTAACAGATACTATACCTTTAAAAGAGCAATTACCAAATATTAAAGTATTAAGCGTTACACCTGTTTTTGCTGAAGTAATACGTCGTGTTTATCATAACGAAAGTGTAAATTCTCTCTTTATTTAGATTAAAAAAGCTTAAAGATTATTTTTAAGCTTTTCATTTTTATGCTACTTAAAGAAACAAAAAACATATATTTTTTTAAAAATGTGAAAAAACTAAACATCTTTCTATACAATTTAATCTATAAATCTGCTATTCTTTGAAAATATTTTATTTTCTTAGGAGAAATATGACTCAGTTAAGTACTAAAATTTTATGGTTGTTTGTTGCAACTTTAGGCGCTATTTGTTTTGGTTATTTAGCTTTACAAAATGGCGAAAGTGTATCAGCGATTTATTTGGTGGTTGCTGCTGTATGTATTTATATGATAGGATATAGATTTTATGGGCGTTTTGTAGCTTATAAGGTTTTAGAACTTGATAAAAATCGTGCAACACCAGCACTTGTAGAAAATGATGGGCGTGATTTTGTGCCTACAAATAAAGCTGTATTATTTGGACATCATTTTGCTGCTATTGCAGGAGCAGGTCCATTAGTAGGACCTATCTTGGCCGCTCAAATGGGGTATTTGCCTTCTATGCTTTGGATTTTAGTAGGAGGAGTTTTAGCAGGTGCTGTGCATGATTTTGTTGTTCTTTTTATATCTACTCGTAGAAAAGGTAGAAGTCTTGGCGAGATGATTAAGGATGAGATGGGTAAATTTACAGGTGGAGTTGCTATGGTGGCGATTTTTGGCATTATGCTTATTATTATTGCCATTTTAGCTATGGTGGTTGTAAAAGCTTTAGCAGAATCTCCATGGGGTTTATTTACTATCGCAATGACTATTCCTATAGCAATATTTATGGGAATTTATATGCGTTTTATCCGTCCAGGTAGAGTAGGGGAGGCTTCTATAATAGGTTTTGTGCTTTTAATTTTGGCTATTCATTATGGTAGCGTTATAGCTGCTGATCCTTATTGGGCTAAAATATTTACTTTAGAAGCTCCAACTTTGGCAATTGTTATGATGGCTTATGGTTTTATTGCTTCTGTTTTACCTGTGTGGTTTTTACTTGCTCCAAGAGATTATCTTTCAACTTTTTTGAAAATCGGTGTTATTGTGGTAATGGCTGTAGCTATTGTTTTGGTTGCTCCTGATTTACAAATGCCAAAAGCAAATACTCAGTATTTTGATGGAACAGGTCCAGTATTTGCAGGTGGAGTGTTTCCATTTTTATTTATTACCATTGCTTGTGGTGCGATCAGTGGTTTTCATGCTTTGATTTCTAGTGGAACTACTCCTAAAATGCTTGAAAACGAAACTCATGCTTTGGCTGTTGGATATGGCTCTATGCTTGCTGAAAGCGCTGTGGCGATTATGGCTTTAATTTGTACTTGTATTTTACATCCAGGTCTTTATTTTGCTATAAACTCAAGCTCTGCTTTGATAGGAACAGATGTTGTAAATGTAGCACAAACCATTTCAAGTTGGGGATTTAGTATTACTCCTGAAGAAATTACTACTTTAACCGCAAATATAGGAGAGCATACTATACTTTCAAGAACAGGTGGAGCTCCAACTTTTGCTATAGGTGTAGCTTTGATCTTGCATGAACTTTTTGGCGGCGTGGATTTGATGGCTTTTTGGTATCATTTTGCTATATTGTTTGAAGCTTTATTTATTTTAACAGCGGTGGATGCTGGGACAAGGGCTTGTCGTTTTATGGTGCAAGATATATTGGGTAATGTTTATAAACCTTTAGGAGATATTCATAATTATCCAGCTGGACTTTTGGCTACGGCTTTAAGTGTTGCAGGTTGGGGATATTTTCTTTATCAAGGTGCCATTGATCCTAAGGGAGGAATTTATACGCTTTGGCCTCTTTTTGGCGTGAGTAATCAAATGCTTGCGGGTATGGCTTTGCTTCTTGCTACAACTATACTTGTAAAAATGGGCAAGGCAAGATATGCTTGGGTTACTTTAGTACCTGCGGTATTTGTCTTAGTGGCAACTCTGTATGGAGGAATTCAAAAAATTATGCCTTATGAAGAAGGCAATAAAGTAGCAAATGCGGTAAGTCATGTAGCCGCCGTTAGCATACAAAGTCAAAAAATTAAAGATTTAGAATTTAAATTAAATAATACTAAAGATGAAAAAGAAATTTCTACAATTAAAAAAGAAATTTCAATAGCCACTCAAAATAAAGTTGGAAATTTACTTAATGCAATTCTTTGTGTGTTCTTTATGATAGCTACTTTGCTTGTTATAATTTCTTGTATAGGAATTTGTTTAGGTAAAATTAAAATTCCTCTTAAAGAAACTAAGTATATTAAGATTGATGAATTTCAAAAAATTTAAGTATTATTATGAAAAAGCCGAAAGGTTTTTTCATCCCTTGGTGGGACTTTCTAGTTATGATAAGTATTTAGAACACATGAAACAAAAACATCCAGGAAAAATTCCAAAAACCAGAGGGGAATTTTTCAAAGAATGTCTAGATAAAAAATATAATAGTGGCGGTTTAAATAAATGCTGATAAGCTTAAAGGATAAAGTTTTATCATACAAAATAAGCTTTAAGCATTTAAAAAGCCATGAATTCTTTTAAGTTCTTCACTAATAGGCTTTTTCTTTCCATCTCTTGTAACACTTACATAAGTTACTAAAGCCGAAGTTACATTAATGCAAGAAGTACAACCTTGAGAATCCACCCTTTGAGCTGTGACTTCTACTTCAACGCTGATTGAAGTGTTGCCCACATTTACAACTTTAGAGTAACAAGAAATTATATCGCCTATAAAAACAGGTTCTTTAAAAACTACTTTATCCATAGAGATGGTTACAACGCGTTCAGGAGAAAGTTCTCTTGCTGCGATAGCTCCTGCTAAATCGATTTGTGAAAGTATCCATCCGCCAAAAATATTTCCTGCTGGATTTGTGTCACTTGGCATAGCTACAATTTTTAATTTTGGTTCTCCCATATCTCTCATTTTTACTCCTTATTTTAAAAAATGAATTATAATTAAAAAAGTTAAAAAGGAGAATAAAAGTATGAATAATTTTAAAGAAATAGCTAAATTGGTTAGAAAATACAAAGAAAGAAATAATGCGTTATATGAGTTTTTAGACAAAGAAGATGTGAGCGAGTATTTTAGATCTTTGATTTCTTTAAGTGAGTTAAAACAAGATAAAACAACTATGCTAGCCATACTTAGGCGTTTGATTGATTTAAAAGAAGAAAATTTAGTTCAAGAGTGGAAAAAAAACAACTTTAAGGAAGATAAGATTATAGAGTTAAAACATAAGTTCTATGAAGAGGTTAGAAAGTTTTATGAAAAAGAACATCAAAATTTAATTAATGAAATAAAAGAGAAAAAACTTTTAAATAATTTTTATCAGTCTTTAATACAAGGAGTGCATAATATAGGTTTAATTATGAATATTTTTGAAATTTCTTGGACTAAAGAAATTATAGAAAAAAATAATAAAATTTTATCTACTCAATTCCCAAATTTAGATGATGCAATGGAATTTTTACGTAAAAATCATTTATATCAAAAAACTCCAGAAGGAGAAATTTGTGAGCGAAGCTATGGTGTTTTAGTTAGAATAGGAAATTTATGGAAATTTGTTCCTTATGCGAGATTTTTCGAGAATGAAATTTTAAAATTAGAATTTGCTTTTGAAAATATGATTGATCAGCTTAAAATATTTGCTAGCAGCAAAGAGGAAAAAGCTTATATAGAATATTTTGAAAAATTAAAATTAGCGTTTTGTGAAAAAGATGAAGATAGGGTTATAAAAGCTTGGCAAGAAGCTGAATTTGCTTGGATGAAAGTAAAATCACCTTTACAAGTGGGACATCCTTTAGAATATTATGAAGATAATTATACTCATGCGGTGGCATTAGAATGGGATATAAGAATAGAAGATGAAAATGATTTTGATGTTTTGAAATTTGGTAGTGAAATTAAGGAAAGTTTTGAACATGTTTATAAAAATATAGGACTTGAAGATTGTGAATTAGAAAAAGAAGTTTTATCTAATATAGAAAAAACTCAACTTTATATTTGCACTCCGATGATATTTTATGGTGCTGAACTTAAAGGTTTATTCTCAGCTCAAGTCGTTCCAAATGATGAGTTTGTAAGTTCTAAGGCGGGCAAAAAAATATTTGCCTTTATAAATTTTGTATATGAAAATGCTAAAACAAAGCCTTTTATGAAAATTTCTAGCGAGGTTTTTGATAAAGAATTTTTGGATTTTGGAAGAAATATTTTATTTTATCAGGAAAAAATTTGGAAAAGGGTTTATGAAGTATCAACTATAGGCCATGAATTTGGTCATATATTTTTTATTGCTAATGATACCGAAAAAACAATGAATCAGAGTGGTTTTTTTAAAAATATAGAAGAATATAAAGCTACTACAGGTGGACTTATAAATTTCTTTTATCATGAACAAGATGACTTGATAATGCCTGTTTTTCATGAACTTATAAAAAGAGCTATTGGACTTATTTCTTGGCAAAGGGTTGATGAAGTTAGACCTTATTATACAGAAGGACTTATTCATCTTAGTTTGCTTTTTGAAAGTGAAGTATTGATTTTTGAAAATAATAATTTGAAGATAAATTTTGATTTAGGGCATTATGAAAAATTTAAAGAACTAACTTTAAAAAATTATCATGAATTAGCAAAACACTATGCTTTAAGACTTGATGCAAAAGAGTTTTTAAGTAGATTTTGTGAAATTGAAGATAATATTTTTCTTCCTATTATGCCTAAGTGTAAAGAATTTGTTAAATTTTATTATGATTTATACGAGAAAATTGGTAATGAAATTGATAATAGCGGAGAATTTGAAAGATATAAGAAAAAATAATAAAGTTTTTTGAAAAAAACTTAAAAAAAGCTGTTTTTTACTTGATATTGTTTTTTAAATATGCTAAAATTAGGCGTTTCAATTAAAACAAAGGAGCTTTTATGACTAAAGCAGATTTCATTTCATTAGTTGCTCAAACAGCTGGGCTAACAAAAAAAGACGCTACTACTGCTACTGATGCAGTTATTTCTACTATTACTGATGTTTTAGCTAAAGGTGATAGCATCAGTTTTATTGGTTTTGGTACTTTTTCAACTCAAGAAAGAGCTGCTAGAGAAGCTAGAGTACCAAGCACAGGAAAAACAATCAAAGTTCCTGCTACAAGAGTTGCAAAATTTAAGGTAGGTAAAAACCTTAAAGAAGCTGTTGCAAAAGCAAGCGGCAAAAAGAAAAAATAAAACTTCGGCTAGATAAATTCTAGCCTTCTTTTTTAATTAATTCAGATATTTTGTATCTTTTATTTACTTTATTTTTTTAAACTTTTATAAAACTATCATTATTAAACAAAAAAGGATATTAAAATTATGAAAGTACATGAAAAAGTAAGTGAGCTTATAGGAAATACTCCTATTATACATTTGAAAAAATTTGGTATCAATGTTTTTGCTAAATGTGAATTTTTAAATCCTAGTCATTCTATAAAAGATAGAGCAGCTTTTGAAATGATTAAAGATGCTTTAGATAGTAAAAAAATTAATCAAGATACTACAATAGTTGAAGCAACTAGTGGAAATACTGGAATTTCTTTGGCTATGATTTGTGCAGATTTGGGACTTAAATTTATTGCTGTAATGCCTGAATCTATGAGTTTAGAAAGAAGAAAAATGATAACACTCTTTGGCGCTAGGTTAGAATTAACTCCTGCAAATTTAGGAATGAAAGGAGCGGTTGATAAAGCAAATGAAATATTATTAAATACTCCAAATTCTTTTATGGTTTCTCAATTTGAAAATATTTCAAATAAAAATGCGCATTGTAAGAATACGGCTTTAGAAATTTTAAGAGATTTGGATAATGAACTTGATATTTTTGTAGCTGGTTTTGGAACTGGCGGTACTATTAGTGGAGTTGGGGAAATACTAAAAGAAAAATTAGAAAAAGTGCATATTGTTGGAGTCGAGCCTCTAAATTCTCCATTGCTTAGCAAAGGTGAAGCGGGAAGCCATAAAATACAAGGAATAGGGGCGAATTTTATACCTGCTATTTTAAATAAAGAAGTTATAGATGAAGTGATCACGGTAAGTAATGAAGATGCTATAAATACAGCCAAAGAACTTGCCAAAAGTGGTTTAATGGTAGGTATATCAAGTGGAGCAAATGTATTTGCCGCAAGTATGCTAGCAAAGAAATTTCCAGATAAAAGAATTTTAACTATGTTAAACGATACGGCTGAAAGATACCTCTCAACTGATCTTTTTGCTTAAGTATAATTATTGAGAATTTAGAAAAATTCTAAGTTCTCTTAAAATTTCTTGTGGATTTAAATCGCTAATTTCTTTATAAAAATGACCTTTTTCATCAATAAGATAAAGCATATTGCTATGTGCTATAGAATAACCCATAAAAGAATCATTTAGATCTATTTTTTGATATTGAACATTATATTGTTTTGTTATTTTTTGAAGAGTTTTTTCATCTTTTGCAATTAAGGCATCTGCTTTTGGGTAAAAGTATCGTAACCATTCGTTTGTATTGCTTAAGTTGTTATCTCTATTTAGATCTAAAGAAATAAAAAGAAGGTGAGCCTTAGGATTATTGATTTGCTTTAAGGCTTTGCCTACTAAACTAAGAGTTGCCGGACAAACATCAGGGCAATAAGTATATCCAAAATAGATAATAAGCTTATCTCCTTTAAAATCTTTTAGGGTGGTTTCCTCTTTTAAGTCTGATTTTAAGATAAAATCATAAGAATTTTGATGATTTTTAATAAAAAATATTACACCTAAAATAATGGCAACTATAACTATAAACAAAATAATATTTTTTTTCATTTTTTTAGCTCAAAATCAAAATAAAACCCTATGGGTTTATTATTATCCATAAATTCTACCCTAAAACGCATAGTATCTAAAACGCAAGTGGCAAGAACTATTTTACTTTCATAGTCTGTTGAATTTAATCGATGTATTTTAGGTTTAATTTCACCCATATACATATTTAATCCATAAATTTTAATTCCCAAGTTGTTATAATTTCCTAGATTTACAATCTTTAGATTTGTAACATCTAAAGATTGTAAGGGTTTGGGATTTAGGGAAATTAAGACTTCTTTATTATTAAAACTATATGTGCAGTCTTTAACATTAAGATCGCAAGTCAATGGGGTAGAAAAATCAGCTTTTGTTATTTTTTTAGAATCTTTTATTATATAAAAATCAAAAATAATATATAAAATAACAATAACAAAAGCAAAAGCTAGGATAAAAATAATTTTTCTCATTAATTAAAATTCTTTAGAATCAATATTTTTTAACTCTATGATTTTATGATTATTAAATTTTAAATCTAAATTTACCTTCGTGTCTTTAATAATAGGTTTTTTTAGTTTTAAAAGCATTATATGGTAACCTCCTGATTTAAGCTCTGTGCTTGAATGAGCTTTTATAATAATTTCAGGAATTTTTTGCATCATCATTTTTCCATCTTTATGTATATGTGTATGCAGTTCACTGACTTCACTGATATCGCTTTTGGCACTTATTAGAGCAATATCCTTATCAGTATTATTAAAAATGGTAAGAAAAATAGCACTATTTTGCGCATGAGGTGGAGTTTGTTTTACAAAGGCATTTTTTACCTCTATATCATTAACAGCCCAAAGATTTACAGCAAAAAGAGCACCTAAGAGAAGAATTTTTTTCATATTGTATCCTTATTTTTATAATATTAAATATTTGTTCATTATATCAAAAAATATTTTTATTTGAATATAAAATTTTGAAAATTTTTCAATGTGTGTTACCTGTTTGAAAATTTTTTTGCATAGTAACATCAAAATCAAAGAAAAAACCAGTTGGAGCATTATTGTTTAAAAATTCAACCCTAAATCTAGAATCATCGGTAATGCTTCTACCTATAAAATTTATAAGAATATCACCATTAACTATATTAAATTTAGGAATGATATTGCCTATATAGGAATTTAAACTATAAATTTTAATCTTTAAATTAGAATAATGAGGAAAATTTTTAATTTTTATAGTAGTTTTATTGAAAATTTTTATAGGTTTTGGGTAGGCTGAAACTTCAATATTTTTTTTATTAAAAGAAAAAACACAATCTTGTAAATTTAAGTTACAAGTTAGAGGTTGGCATGTATTTAAGCTAAATACACTTTCTTTCTTTTTATCATATAATGCATAAAAAGCTAAAAACAAAATGCCTAAAAAAGACATTCCTATAAAAAAATTTCTTATCATTATAGACAACCTTTTAAAACAAGCCTTTATGATTTATAAAAAATTATATCATAAATAAGGCCGCATTGTTAATATAATTAATATTTTTTAAGAAAAAAAATATTATAATCACAAACATTTTTGACTTAAAAAATTTTGAAATACCTAAGGAAAAACATTGTTAAAACGACTTGCTTTATTAATTACACTTTCTTCATTGATGTTGCATGCCTCAGATCTTGTTAAAATTTATCTTAATCAAGGATTAGATGCTGTTGGTGTAGCGATTGAAAAAGAATTAACTCAAAAGGATTTTTGGTTAAGTGAAATAGGAGATAAAAATATTTCACTTGGATACTATGATGATAATGTTGCTATCGTGCTTACAAATAAAACAGATAAAATTCTCCGTGTTTATTCTTATGAGGACGGAAAAATAAGAAAAGATTTTGAACAAAAAGAAATAATAACTGGATTAATGGGCGATAAAAAAATAGAAGGAGATTTGAAAACGCCAGTAGGTTTTTATGAGTTAGGCCGTAAGTTTAATCCAGGTGATCCTTATTATGGTCCCTTTGCTTTTGCTACAACTTATCCAAATTTACTTGATAAAGTACAAGGAAAAACAGGTGGTGGTATTTGGATCCATGGCTATCCTTTAGATGGTTCTAGACTTGATGAATTTAAAACAAGAGGATGTATTGCTTTATTTAATAATAATTTGGAGAAATTTGCACAAGTTGTACAAGATAAAAAAGTTTTTGTTATGACAGAAGAAAAAGAAAAAATTAGAGCTAAAAAGGATCAAATAGCTAGTTTATTGGCTGATCTTTTTACATGGAAACTAGCTTGGACAAATAGTGACACTAATACCTATTTAAGTTTTTATGATGAGCAAGAATTTAAACGTTTTGATAAAATGAAATTTGAACAGTTTGCTTCCATGAAAAAATCTATTTTTTCTCGTAAAGAAGATAAAAAGATTAAATTTTCAGATATTAATATCAGCCCTTATCCGAATTTAGAAAATGAAACTATGTATAGAATTTCATTTTATGAGGATTATTACACTAAAAACTATCAGTTTAGAGGCGATAAAATTTTATACGTTAAGATAGATAGTAAAGGTAAAATGAAAATTTTAGCAGAGCAATAAATGTCTTTAATAAAAATTGATCAAAAAGCTTATGAATATAATTTAAGACATATTGCTAAAAAAATAGGGAGTTTTCAAAGATTAATTTGCGTTTTTAAAGATAATGCATATGGACATGGAGCTAAGCTTTTAGCTCCATTAGCCAAAAATTTAGGAGTTTCTTTTGTTGCTGTTAAGAGTGAAGAAGAAGCTCAAGAAATCGAAGAATTTTTTGAGAATATATTAATACTATCACATCGTCCTCATGGTAATGAAAATTCTCGATTTATTTATGCTTTAAATGATATTTCCCAAGTAAAAAAATACAAGCAAGATATAAAAATACATCTAAAAATAGATACAGGCATGCATCGCAATGGAATTTGTGTAGAAAATTTAGAGCATGCTATAGATCTTATTCGAAGTAGTGATTTAAAACTTACTGGAATGTTTACACATTTTGCTAGCGCAGATGAAATGGATGGAAGTTTTTTTGTTCAAAAAGAAAATTTTCAAAAAGCTAAAAAGATAGTAAAAAAATATTTTTCAAATTTATTATTTCATTCGCATAATTCTGCAGCATTATTTAGAGGGAAAATTCCTGAAGATGAATATTGTAGAGTTGGGCTTGTTCAATTTGGATATGGGGATTCAAATTTAAAAAAAGTTTTAAGCTTGTATGCTCATAGATTAAGTCAAAGAATTTTACAAAAAGGACAGAGTATAGGATATGGAGGCATTTTTACTGCTGCAAAGGATATGGAAGTAGCAACTTATGATTTGGGTTATGCTGATGGTCTTTTCCGTTACAATGGAAAAGGGGAGTTGGTGCTTGGAAATGGAAAAACAATACTTGGAAAGATGTCAATGGATAGTTTTTCTTGTGAAAATTCTGGTGAGGAAATTTGCGTGTTTAAAGATGCTGATATTTGGGCTGATTTTTTTCATACTATTAACTATGAAATTTTAGTAAAATTAAATCCTAATATTCAAAGAGTTCTAGTATAAATATGTTTAATATAGTTTTAGTCCACCCTAGAATACCGCAAAATACAGGTAGTATAGGTAGAATGTGCTTTAATGCTGGTTTTAAACTTCATATTGTTAAACCAACTGTTTTTGATATTTCACAAAAGGCTGTTAGAAGGGCAGGACTTGATTACTGGGATAAATTAGAGCCTATTATTTGGGAGAATCTTGAAGAATTTTTGAATGAAAATATGATTTATAAAAATCGCTTTTTTTTCGCAACAACTAAGAGTCAAAAAGCTTATTTTGATGCAGAATTTCAAAAAAATGATTTCTTATTCTTTGGAAGTGAGAGTTATGGTTTGCCTATGGAATTAATGCAATTAAATTGGGAAAATGCTATAACTATACCTATGAAATCTTATGGAAGAAGTTTAAATTTAGCCACAAGCGTTGGTATAATCTCTTATGAAGCTTTAAGACAAAATTTTAGAAATTTTGCTTCTTAAAAGTTTCAAATTTACACAATAGCTTAAAACAAATAAAATCATAAAGTCCTTTTTATAAAAATTATGTTAAAGTAAAATTTAGATTATTTTTTGAGGAGTTTGGATGAAATTAGATATTATGCTAGATTTTGCCAATAAAGCGTCTGATATTATAGCTAATAAGATTGTCCCAAATACAGACATTATTATGGTAGTTTTACTTATTGTTTGTGGGCTTTATTATAGTTTTTTAACTCGCTTTGTTCAGTTTCGTATGTTGAGTTCTGTATTTAAAATTCTTACAGAAAAAAACGAAGGACACGCTAAAGAACATATTTCACCTTTTCAAGCATTAATGATCTCAACTGCTTCTAGAGTTGGTATAGGAAATATTGCTGGAATTTCTTTGGCATTGGCTACAGGTGGAGCTGGTGCTTTATTTTGGATGTGGGTTATGGCATTTTTTGGTGGTGCCTCAGCATTTGCTGAAAGTACCTTAGCTCAAGTTTACAAATCAAAAGATGATACAGGCGGGTTTAAAGGTGGTCCAGCTTATTATATAAAAAAAGCTTTAGGCTCACATTTTTTTGGAGCTTTTTTTGCTTTTATTCTTATTATTACTTATGCTTATGGATTTAATGGACTTCAAAGTCAAACAATGACTTCGTCTTTTAAAGTTTATTATGATATGTTTAATCCAAATGCTGCTGTAGATTTTGCATCAAGTTCTTGGCCAATGATTATTGGTATTGTTTTAACTATTTTTGGTGCATGGATGTTTTTTTCTCACCATACTAAAATAGGTAAAATTAGTTCTTTAATTGTTCCTTTTATGGCTTTAGCTTATGTTTTACTTGCCGTGATTGCTGTTTTAATGAATTTTGATAAAATTCCTTCTGTGATTCATATGATTTTACAAAGTGCTTTTGATTTTAAAGCGATTTTTGGTGGTTTTGCTGGTTCTGCTTTGGTTATAGGGATTAAAAGAGGACTTTTTTCAAATGAAGCGGGTATGGGCTCGGCACCTAATGCAGCTGCAGCAGCTTTGACAAGTCATCCAGCTAAACAAGGTGTTATACAAGCCTTTTCAGTTTTAATTGATGTTGTTATTTGTACAAGTTCTGGATTTTTAGTTCTTTTTTCTATGGCATATTTAGGACTTGGAGAAAGTAAAATTGATGGTGGAATGCCTTTAGTTCAAGAAGCTATGCGTGAGTATTACGGTAGCTTTGGAATCCATTTTATTACTATAGCTATTGTTCTTTTTGCAATAACTTCTTTAATAGGAAATTATTATTATGCTCAAGCTAATGTTAAATATTTAACAAATTCCAAATTTGTAATGAATTTGTTTAGAATTACAGCTGTGGCTATGATTTTTATAGGCTCGCAAATGAATTTAAAACTTGCTTGGAATTTGGCTGATTTGACTATGGCTTTCATGGCAACGACAAATATTATATCTTTATTGCTTTTAGGTGGTATAGTAAATAAGGTTTTAAAAGATTTTAATACGCAACAAAAATCTGGTATAGATCCTAAATTTAATGCTAGCAAACTTGGAATTAAAAACGCTGAATGTTGGGATTAAAATTCATAAGCCTTAGTGGCTTATGAATTAATGATTTAAAACCTTGTTTAAAAATTCTCTCAATCTTTCATTGCTAGGATTTTCAAATACTTCTTTAGGGCTTGCATCAACAGCAATTTTTCCTTTATCCATAAAAAATATACGATTGGCAACATTTCTAGCAAAGCCCATTTCATGAGTTACTACAAGCATAGTTAAACCTTCTTTTGCAACATCTTTCATAATGCTTAGAACCTCGCCTATCATTTCAGGATCTAGAGCTGAAGTAGGTTCATCAAATAAAATAACATCAGGATTCATCATCAAGCTTCTAGCAATAGCTATGCGTTGTTTTTGTCCGCCAGAGAGCTTATGGGGCATTATATTTTCTTTGTCTGCTAAGCCCACCTTAGCAAGAAGTAATTTTGCTTTTTTTATGGCTTCTTCTTGACTTAAAATTCCTGTTTTAATGGGCGTTAAACATAAATTTTCCATAACATTTTTATTAGCAAAAAGATTAAAATGCTGAAATACCATGCTAACTTTTTGCCTGATCTTATTAATATCAATTTCTTTATCAAGTATGTTTTGTTTATTGATTAAAATTTCCCCACTATCAGCTAGTTCTAAGCGATTGATGCAGCGTAAAAATGTACTTTTTCCGCCTCCACTTGGACCTATGATAGCTATTACATCGCCTTTTGAGATTGTAGTGTTAATATTTTTTAAAACTTCTAATTCTCCATATTTTTTTTGTAAATTTTTAACTTCAATCATTTTTATTCATCCTAAGTTCAAGTTTTTTTGCAAAATAGCTAAAAATTTTTACGCTTACGTAATAAACAAGTCCAGTGAAAATAATAGGTTTTGGATTGTAAAGTACGGCTTGCAAGCTTTGACTTTGCATGGTAATATCAATAACACTAATAAATCCTACAACAGAAGTTTCCTTAAATAAAGAAATAAATTCATTAGCTAATGCAGGTAGAATGTTTTTAGTAGCCTGAGGAAGAATAATTTCTTTCATTGAAGTTTTGTAATCAAGTCCCATTGCTCTTGCAGCTTCCATTTGTCCTTTATCTACACTATTAATGCCACTTCTTACAATTTCTGCTATATAAGCCGAGCTATTAAGTCCTAGTGCAAGAATGGCTGCATAAAGGTTGTCTATAAAAGTAAAAATTACAAAAGCAAAAATCATCAATTGTAAAATTACCGGTGTTCCTCGTATAATGTCTATATATTCATCTATAATAAAATTAAGTGTTTTAAATTTAGAGAAGCGTAAAATAGCTAAGCTAAAACCAATAATCACTCCGATAATAACAGCACAAGCAGTTAATAAAAGCGTAATAAGATAACTTTTTAAATAAGCTTTTGCATTTTCTGTATAGCCATAGCTTACAACTCCACTAGGATCTTGAATTTTTAATATTTCTATCGGGAAAGAAAAATAGCCCCATAAAATAATAATAACAAAAAAAACAAAAATTCTTATATTTTTCTGATTCAATTTGTAAACCTTTTCAGAGAAATTATTTAAAAAAAGATTTTATAGAAATATCTTTGAATTTTCTCTAAAGATTTAAAAAAATGTGTTAGAATTTCCCAAAAATAAGGTTGTATTTATGGAAATTTTAGATTTCATTCTAATAGTTATTTTTGTGTTTTTAATGATTGTTTTGGTCATAGGTTTTAATCGTCAAATGATGCAAAAAAACAAAGAAAGAGAAGAAAGATTTAAAAAATATAAAAAAGGAGAACAAAATGAGTAAAAAAGTATTAATTCCATTGGCTCAAGGTTTTGAGGAAGCTGAATTTATAGGAATTGCGGATGTTTTAAAACGAGCAAGAGAATTAAATCCAGATTTGGAAGTTGTTATAGCTTCGTTAAACAGTGAGTTATTAGTAAAAGGTGCTAATGGCATTAGTATAAAAGCAGATTGTTCTATAGAGGATGTTGATATAGAAAATTTAGATGCCATTGCTTTGGCGGGTGGCTTTGAAGGTATGATGAATCTTAAGAATTCAAATGTTATTTTAAATATCATTAAACAACTTCATAGCAAAAATAAAATTGTTGCCGCAATCTGTGCTTCTCCTATAGTCTTAAATGAAGCAGGTGTTTTAGAGGGCGAGTTTGCTTGCTATCCTAGTTGTGAAGTTGGACTTAATGGAAATCGTGTTAACAAGGCTGTAGTTGTAAATAAAAATGTTATAACTTCAGCAGGTCCAGCTACGGCAATTCTTTTTGGTTTAGAGCTAGCTAAAAAGTTATGCGGTGATGAAATTTATCAAAAATTATATGAGGGAATGTTGCTACCTTTGACAAAATAGTTTAAATGGTAGTTTTTCTACCATTTAAACTAAAATAAAGCTTGAGGATTTTCTTTTTTTGTTTTTTCCTTAGGCAGTTCAAAACCTCCAAGCATATGAAAATGCAAATGAAAAACTTCTTGTCCACTATTTTTTCCACAGTTTGTTACCAAGCGATATCCACTTTTATCTACACCTAAAAGAACAGCTAATTCTTGTATGAAACTTGTCATTTTGGCCATAAGTTCAGGATCAAATTCTTGAAAGTCTTTAAAATGTTTTTTAGGGATTATAAGTATATGTATAGGTGCTTTGGGTGCAATATCATGAAATGCTAGAAAATCGTCACTTTCAAGCACTTTATTGCATGGAAGTTTACCTTCAACTATGAGTTCAAAAATTGTTTTTTCTTGCATTATTTATCCTTTTTTATTGTTGGTTTGATACAATTATATCTTTAAAGTTTGGTTTTTATGCTGAATTTAAAATAGTTTTTAATAGAATTAGAACTTGAAATATTTTATTTAAGGTAAGAAAATTGCAAAATTTTATAGAACAGATTCAAAAATGTGAGAATTTAAATGATTTGGAAGCCATTAGGATTTCCGTTCTTGGAAAAAAAGGTATTTTAACAGAAGGCTTTACAAAGCTTAAAGAGTTAGAAGATGAGGCGAAAAAAGAATTTGCTGCTAAATTAAATGCACAAAAAGAAATATTTAATGAGGCTTATTTAGCCAAATTTAAAGATTTGGAAAATCTTGCTTTAGAAGAAAGAATGAAACAAGATGCTTTAAATTTTAACTATTTTGATGAAAGTATTACAACAGGTGCCTTGCATCCTGTTATGAGCACCATGGATAAAATCATAGAGTATTTTATAGCTTTGAATTTTAGCATAGAAAAAGGGCCTTTAATAGAAGATGACTTTCATAATTTTGAAGCGTTAAATTTGCCTAAATCTCACCCTGCAAGAGATATGCAAGATACCTTTTATTTTGATGATAAAAGGCTTTTAAGAACACAAACTTCGCCAGTGCAAATACGGACAATGCTTGCACAAAAACCTCCTATTAGGATGATAGCCCCTGGTGCTGTATTTAGAAGAGATTTTGATATTACGCATACTCCTATGTTTCATCAAGTTGAAGGCCTTGTGGTGGAAGAAGGGCAAAAGGTTAGCTTTGCAAATTTAAAAAGTGTATTGGAAGATTTTTTGCGTTATATGTTCGGAGATGTGAAAGTTCGTTTTCGTCCAAGTTTTTTCCCATTTACAGAGCCTTCTGCTGAAGTTGATATTTCTTGTGTATTTTGCAAAGGAAAGGGTTGTAGAGTTTGCAAACATACAGGTTGGCTTGAAGTTTTAGGATGTGGAATAGTTGATCCTAATGTTTATAATTTTGTTGGTTATGAAAATGTAAGTGGTTATGCCTTTGGATTGGGAGTAGAGCGTTTTGCAATGCTTTTGCATCAAATTCCAGATTTAAGATCTTTATTTGAAGGTGATTTGAGATTATTGGAGCAGTTTAGATGATAATTACTAAAAGTTGGTTGAATGATTGGTTAGAACTTGAAGAAATAAGTTCGGATAAAATAGCTAAAACTTTAAACTCTATAGGTATAGAAGTTGATAGGGTTGGCGCTTTAAAGGCTCCAGATAAAGTTGTTGTAGGCTATGTTAAGGAAAAAATTAAACATGAAAATTCAGATAAATTAAGCATTTGTCAAGTTGATATCGGAAGTGAAACCTTGCAAATTGTCTGCGGTGCTGCGAATGTTGATGCAGGACAATTTGTAGCTGTTGCAACTAAAGATGCTATCATGCCAAACGGTATGGAAATAAAAGAAGCAAAATTACGAGGAGTGGATTCTTGTGGTATGCTTTGTTCTAGTTTAGAACTGGGTTTTGAAAAAATCAATGAAGGAATTATGCTTTTAGATGAGAGTATAGGGAAATTAGAACTTGGGAGAGCTTTAAATACTTATGAAATTTTTAATGATGAGCTAATAGAAGTAGAACTTACTCCTAATAGGGGTGATTGTTTAAGTATTTATGGTATTGCTCGTGATTTGGCTACAGCTTTAAATTTAAATTTAAAAGAACCAAAACCATTCAAAGAAAGTGAAAATGTTTTAGGTATCGGTAGAATTTTGCGCTTAGCAGCTGAGAAAGAACTTAATGGACTTTATAATTATCGAGCCATAGAGTTAAAAGAAGAAATTCAAACAAACTTATTACTTAGTTTAAGACTTGCTCAAATTGAAGGTTTGGGAAAAAATTCCATAGAAAATTTATTAAATTATGCAACGCATTCAACTGGTGTTCTTTTTAATGCTTATGATTTAAGTAGTTTTTCTGAAAAAGATGAAGAATTTACCATTAATTTAAGCAAGCAAGTGCATGGAGAAACAAAAGTATCTTGCAAAGATAAACTTTTAAGCTTTAGTGGAATTTTCCAAAATAATGAAAGTAGATGCAAAGATGATTCTAAAATAATTATTATTGAGGCTAATTATACCGATCCATTGGTAATTGCAGATGCTAAAATATATCATAAAGATCAAGATGAAAAAATGCTTTATAGAAGTTTTAGGGGAAGTGAACCTAAATTAAATTTAGGAATGGATTTTTTGCTTAGTATTTTTGAGCAGATTCCAAATCTTGTTATTTATAGTTCTTCTCAACAAATTTTAACCGACAAAGAATTACCAATCATACCAATAAGCATTGAAAGTATTGGCGATATAATAGGGCAAAATGTTGATAAAGATGAAGTATTAAAAATATTGAAAAAATTAGGTTTTGAACTCATACTTTCAGGTGAAGGGCTTATAAATGTTAAAGCACCTTTACATCGTCCTGATATTAAAAATTTATCAGATATTTGCGAGGAAGTTGTAAGAATTATAGGTATTGATAATATTGCTTCCAAGGGTTTAGAATTTATAGAAAAAAATCGTTTAAATTCTGCATATAAAAATTATATTGAGTTTTTGAATTTAAGGAAAAGAGCAGTAGCTAGTGGTTATTTTGAAAGCTTACATTATGTTTTGGATAATGAAGAAGAACTTAAAAGATTGGGTTTTGACTCTGTTAAATTAAAACTAATTAATCCAATTACAGCAGAACTTAATACTTTAAGAACAACCCTTTTAAATCATTTGTTAAATGCAGCAAGTTTAAATGCAAAAAATTCTAAAAAAATTATTAAACTTTTTGAATTAGGGGCTGTTTTCAATGTTAATAATCAAGAATTAAATCGTATTGCATTTATCCATTCTGGCTTAAAAGAAGAAGCTAAAATTTCCAACAAGGCCAAACCTGAATCGGTGCAATTTTATGATTTTCTTTTAGATATTAAAAATATTATAGGTGATTTTAAACTAAAATCATCAAAATATAATATTTTAAGCCCTTATGAACAAGCAGATATTTATCTATCGGATATTAAAGTAGGTTTTATAGGCCGTTTGCATTTAAAAATAGAAAATGAGAGAGATTTACCAAAAACATATATTTGCGAACTTGATTTAGATTTAATCAGGCAAGATTTTAAAATAGCTAAGCCTTACTCCAAATTCCCAGCTATCACTAGAGATCTTAGCGTGTTAATACCTAAAGGTTTTGAATACAATCAGATTAAAAATTGTATCGAAGAATTGAATTTAGAAATACTTGAAAATTTTCGTTTAGTTGATATTTATAGTGATGAAAACCTTAAAGAATTTTATAGCATTACTATAAGTTTTTCTTTTAGGGATATAAATAAAACTCTAGAAGATAATCAAGTGAATGAATGTATGGATAAAATTTTAAATACTCTTAAAAATTTGGGTCTTGATTTAAGATGAAAATTTACAAATTGCAAACCCCTGTAAATGCTATACTTGAAAATATAGCAGCAGATAAAAGCATATCTCATCGTTTTGCTATATTTTCGCTTTTAACACAAGAAGAAAATAAGGCTCAAAATTATCTCTTAGCTCAAGATACTTTAAACACTCTTGAAATTATAAAAAATCTTGGAGCTAAAATTGAACAAAAAGATTCTTGCGTCAAAATTATACCCCCTAAAGAAATTTTATCTCCAAATTGTATTTTAGACTGTGGAAATTCAGGAACTGCTATGCGTTTGATGATAGGATTTTTAGCAGGAATTTCTGGTTTTTTTGTTTTAAGTGGAGATAAGTATTTAAACAATCGTCCTATGAGAAGGATAAGCAAACCACTTACTCAAATAGGCGCTAGAATTTATGGAAGAAATGAGGCAAATTTAGCTCCACTTTGTATAGAAGGTCAAAAATTAAAAGCTTTTAATTTTAAAAGCGAAATTTCTTCGGCTCAAGTTAAAACAGCTATGATTTTATCTGCTTTTAGAGCTGATAATGTATGCACTTTTAGTGAAATTTCTCTTAGTCGAAATCATAGTGAAAACATGCTAAAGGCTATGAAAGCTCCAATAAGGGTTAGTAATGATGGCTTAAGTCTTGAAATAAATCCTTTAAAAAAACCTTTAAAAGCTCAAAATATAATCATTCCTAATGATCCTTCTTCGGCTTTTTATTTTGTTTTAGCAGCTATTATTTTGCCTAAATCTCAAATTATTTTAAAAAATATTTTGCTTAATCCTACTCGTATAGAGGCGTATAAAATTTTGCAAAAAATGGGTGCCAAGCTTGAAATGACAATAACTCAAAATGATTTTGAAACTATTGGTGAGATCAGGGTGGAGTCTAGCAAGCTTAATGGCATAGAAGTTAAAGATAATATCGCTTGGTTAATAGACGAAGCGCCTGCTTTGGCTATAGCTTTTGCTTTGGCTAAGGGTAAATCTAGTTTAATAAATGCTAAAGAATTACGCGTTAAAGAAAGCGATAGGATTGCTGTGATGGTTGAAAATCTAAAGCTTTGTGGTGTTGAAGCTAGAGAACTTGATGATGGTTTTGAAATAGAAGGTGGATGCGAACTAAAATCTTCAAAAATTAAAAGCTATGGAGATCACCGTATTGCTATGAGTTTTGCTATTTTAGGTTTGCTTTGCGGAATCGAGATTGATGATAGTGATTGTATAAAAACTTCTTTTCCAAATTTTATAGAGATTTTATCAAATTTAGGAGCTAGGATTGATTATTGAATTAGCAAAAAACTATGGTTTTTGTTTTGGTGTTAAAAGAGCTATTAAAAAAGCAGAACAAATAAAAGATGCCGCAACTATAGGCCCTCTTATTCACAATAACGAAGAAATTTCTCGTTTGCAAAAAAATTTTAATGTCAAAACTTTGGAAAATATACAAGCTTTAAGTAATGAAAAAAAGGCTATTATAAGAACTCATGGTATTACAAAGCAAGATTTAGAAGAATTGAGAAAAAAAGATATAGAAATTTTTGATGCCACTTGTCCTTTTGTTACAAAACCACAACAAATTTGCGAGCAAATGAGTAAGGAGGGTTATGAAGTTGTTATTTTTGGAGATGAAAATCATCCCGAAGTTAAAGGAGTCAAAAGTTATGTAAGTACAAAAGCTTATGTAGTTTTGGATAAAAAAGAACTTCAAAATATAAAACTTCCTAATAAAATAGCTGTAGTAAGCCAAACAACTAAGAAGCCTGAGCATTTTATGGAGATAGTAAATTTTTTAATACTTAAAACCAAAGAAGTAAGAGTTTTTAACACTATATGTGATGCAACCTTTAAAAATCAAGATGCCATTAAAGAACTCTCGCTTAAAAGTGATGTTATGGTTGTTGTAGGGGGTAAAAACTCAGCCAATACAAAACAACTTTTTTTAATTGCAAAAACCAATTGTGAAGATAGCTATCTAATTGAAACCGAAGAAGAGTTAAAAAAAGAATGGTTTTTGGATAAAAAACATTGCGGCATTAGTGCAGGTGCTAGTACTCCTGATTGGATCATACAAAAAGTTATCGCCAAAATAAAAAATTTTAAAATTAATTAAAAAATGTTTTCAAATAGAATAAAAAAGTCAAAAATTTAAAAAAAATTAACAAAAATAAAAAAACTTAACACTAATTAAAGAAAAATAAGGTAAAATCAATCAATTTCTAAAAATTATTTTAAAGGACCATAATGAGCGAGGTGAACAAAAAAGTTCAAGGCGGCGTAGATGATTATCTTGAGGAAGAAGATTTTGGACAGCTTTTAGAAGCTTTTGATAAATCAAGAGAAGAGGCTACAACAGAGGGTGTGATTGTAGAGATCAAAAATGATGAAGTTTATGTAGATATAGGTAAAAAATCTGAAGGTATTTTAGCTCTTAGCGAAATACAAGGTGACAATTCTAAGCTATTGTTTAATGTAGGCGATAGTATTAAAGTTGCTGTTATGGGTTCTCGTGGTGGCAGATCTTTACTTTCTCATAAAAAAGCTTTGAGAAAAGAAAAAGTTATTGAATTTATTAAAAACTATCAAGAAAATCAAGATGATATTTTTACCGTAAAAGTAGTTGGAAAAAATAAAGGCGGATTGATAGTTGTTGATGAAAATGATGTTGAATTTTTCTTACCAAAATCTCAATATGGCTTTAAAGAAACAAATAATATTATAGGTAAAACGTTTAAAGTTAAAATTATTAAAATCGACAAAGATGAGCAAAGTATCATTGTTTCTCGTAAAAAAACTTTAGATGATGAGAGAAGAAAACGAAAAGAATTGATCAATAATATAGCACAACAAGAAGATTTAATTGAAGGTATTGTAAAAAAAATTACCACTTATGGTATGTTTGTAGATGTAGGAGGTGTTGATGGCCTTGTTCATTACAGCGAAATTTCTTACAAAGGACCTGTAAATCCTGGAACACTTTATAAAGAGGGCGATAAAGTTCCAGTTAAAGTAATAAAGTATGATAAAGAACGCAAACATTTATCCTTATCTATAAAAGCGGCTTTACCTGATCCATGGAGCGAGATAAAAGATACTCTTGATGTAGGTGATACCATTAAAGTAATAGTATCAAATATAGAACCTTATGGTGCTTTTGTAGATTTAGGAAATGATATAGAAGGATTTTTACATATCAGTGAAATTTCTTGGGATAAAAATATTAAAAATCCAAAAGATTATATCAACAAAGGTCAAGAAATTGATGTTGAAGTAATTGAAATCAATCCAAATGAAAGACGCTTAAGAGTATCTTTAAGAAATTTACTTTCTAGACCTTTTGATGGATTTATGAAATCTTACAAAATTGCAGATGTGGTTGAAGGAGAAATTACCTCAGTAACTTCTTTTGGTGCATTTGTTAAACTTGGTGGTATTGAAGGTTTATTGCATAATGAAGATGCTTCTTGGGATAGAAACGATAAATGCAAAGACAAATTCTCTCAAGGGGATAAAATCAAGGTAAAAATTATCAAAATAGACGAAGAAAACCAAAAAATATCATTAAGCACAAAAGAATTAAGCAGTTCTCCAGTGCAAGAATATGCCAAAATTCATAAAGTCGGCGATATTGTAAAAGGCACTATCCGTGATATTAAAGATTTTGGTGTTTTTGTAGAGCTAAGTAAAAATGTTGATGCTTTAATTCATAAAGAAGATATAAGCACTTCTATGCTTGAAAATTTAAAAATTGGCGACGATATTGAAGCTGCTATAGTTTTTATTGATGAAAAGAAAAATAGAATTCGCCTAAGTGTTAAAAATCTTGTTAGAATGAAAGAAAGAGAAGTTCTTAATGAAATCAATAATGATGATAAAGTGACTTTAGGTGATATCATTAAAGATCAGCTAGCTTAATGAAAAAATACATTACAATAAGCATTTTGAGTATTTTATTACTCATTTTGCTTGCTGTTGTTTTTACATTGCTTTGGCAATTTAAAGCTAATGTAAATTTCATTCCACAATTTGCTAAAGATACAAATACACAGCCAAGCATTCAAACCCAAAATCAAGATCTTTCATGGCAAGAAGAATTAGCAAAATGGCCTACAAGAGATTTTACCCCAGCAGCAGAAAAATTTACCTTATATTTTGATGCGGATACTAGCGAGCTTAAGGAGAAAAATAAATATTATCAACTTATAGTTGGAAAATATGATATTTATTCTATGTTTTGCTTAAGACAGACTTTAAATTCTTTTAATGTGAAGTATTTTCTTCTTAAATCAGGTGATAGTCCAGAAATCTTTTTGGATACAGGTAATGAAAAACTTATAGATGATATTATCAAAGAATTAAAAAAATATAAAATAAATACAGAAGTAAAGGAAATTTGGTTATGAAAAAAAAGATTATAGTATGTGATGCTATTTTGGATAAAGGTGTCGATATTCTAAGAAAAGCTGAAGATATTGAGCTTATAGAAGCTGCAAAAGTTCCAAAAGATGAACTTATGCAAATGCTAAGTGATGTTGAAGTTGCTATTACTAGAAGTTCTACGGATGTAGATGTAAATTTCTTAAATCATGCCAAAAAATTAAAAGCGCTTGTGCGTGCTGGGGTGGGCGTAGATAATGTTGATATTCCAGAGTGTTCTAAAAGAGGAGTGATTGTGATGAATGTCCCAACTGCAAATACTATTGCCGCAGTTGAACTAACAATGGCACATCTTTTAACATCAGCTAGAAGCTTTGTCAATGCTCATAATTTTTTAAAAATTGAAAGAAAATGGGAAAGAGAAAAATGGTATGGCATTGAATTGATGAACAAAACGCTAGGGGTTATAGGTTTTGGAAATATAGGTTCAAGAGTGGCTATCCGCGCTAAAGCATTTGGTATGAAAATTTTAGCCTATGATCCGTATATTTCTGCTTCTAAGATTACAGATTTAGATATGGAGCAAGCAAAAAATTTAGATGAAATTTTAGAAAAAAGTGATTTTATTACCATTCACACACCAAAAACCAAAGAAACCAATGGTATGATAGGAAAGCAAGAAATTGCAAAAATGAAAGATGGAATAAGATTAATAAATTGTGCTCGTGGAGGATTGTACACAGAAGAGGCTTTATATGAAGGTTTAAAAAGTGGTAAAATAGCTTGGCTTGGTATAGACGTGTTCGATAAAGAACCTGCGACTAATCATCCTCTTTTAGACTTTGAAAATATTTCAGTTACTTCTCACCTAGGAGCAAATACTTTAGAAAGTCAAGACAATATCGCAAGAGAAGCTTGTGAGCAAGCATTAAGCGCAGCACGAGGCGTGGCTTATCCTAATGCCTTAAATTTACCAATTAAAACTGAAGATTTACCACCTTTTGTAGCTCCTTATATAGAACTTGTTTCTAAAATGGCTTTTTTAGCTGTTCAAATTGATAAAAATCCTATAAAAAGTATTAAATTAGAGGCTGAAGGAATTATTGGCGAGTATGCAAATTCTATGCTAACCTTTGCAGCTGTTGGTGCTTTGGGTGGAATTTTAGGAGAGAAAATTAATTATGTTAATGCAGAATTTGTAGCCAAAGAAAAAGGAGTTGAGTTATCTTGCGAAACTCTTCCAAATAGTGGTTATAATAATAAACTTAGCGTTAAAATTATCACCGAAAATTCAAATATCAGTGTTTCAGGAACAGTATTTAATGAAAATGAACAACGCATAGTTGGATTAAATGGCTTTAAAACTGATTTTAAGCCAAAAGGGAAAATGGTTATTTTTAAAAACAAAGACATACCAGGAGTTATAGCTAAAATCAGTTCCGTTTTGGCAGCTAAAAATATCAACATAGCTGATTTTAGGCTTGGTAGAGATGGTTTTGGGTATGCTTTGGCTGTTGTTTTGATTGATGAAAAAGTTCAAAAAGAAGTATTAGATGAACTAAAACAATTAGAGGCGTGTGTATTTGTCCAATATGTTGAAATTTAAAATTTTAATTATAGAAGATGATATAGATTTAAACGAACTGCTTGTTTTAAAGTTAAAATCTAGTGGTTATGAAGTTATATCTTTAGCGGATTTTTTTGGAGTTGAAGATTTGCTCGATAATGAGCAAATCGATCTTTTAATAGTCGATAGAAATTTGCCAAGTGGGGATTCTTTAGAAAAAATTCAAGATTTAAGAGAGCAAGGATACAAAGAAGCAGTTATTTTTCTTACAGCCAAGGCTTTGCATCAAGATTTGCTCGAAGGCTTTGAAAGTGGTTGTGATGATTATGTTTGCAAACCTTTTGATTTTAATGAGCTTTTGCTTCGCATTAAAGCAATTTTAAAACGCCATAAGAAAGAAGAAGAAAAGCTATCTTTTGGTGATTTTATTTTAGATTTGGCTAATTATGAATTCTTTTACAAAAATCAAAAATTAGAAATCTCAAATCTTGACTATGAGCTTTTAAAATGTTTTTTTGAAAATCCAAATACCTTGCTTACTAGACAATTTTTAAGCGAAAGTGTTTGGAAAGATGATACTACAAGTGATAAAACAATCAATATAGCTCTAACAAGACTTAGAAATAAATTTCCAAAACTAAAAGATCATATTATAAGTGTTAGGGGTGTTGGCTATAAATTATGCTAAAAACTAAAAATATTTTTATAGTTTTTTTTGTTGTATTGGCTTTGATTTTTGGGTTTATTTTTTATACTTTTACTAATTCTTATCTTAATTTCTTGCTTACAAAACAATATGAACAAAAAATCAAAAGCCTTGATGATGTTTTAAAATTTTCTCTCTTAGAGCATTTAAATGATGCCAATATTAAGGATTTTGCTAAAGATACTAGGGCTGATTTTATTATCCTAAACAATGATATGAAAATAAGTTCTGTAAAAAATCCTGATTTTTTTTCTAATCTTAAAGAAGGAGAAATTTTAAATTTCAATTCAAAAAAAATTCTTACCAAAAGCTTTATTTACAAAGGATATAAATATATTATTATTGTTTATCCTCGTTTTTTAGATTTAGAACTTTTTTGGATAAAAATAGCAATCGGTTTTGGAGTGTGCTTGCTGTTTGTTTTTATTTTGATGTTGTTAGGTAGAAGAATAGAGAAAAATTTTAATAAAATTTTGGATTTTTTGGATTCTATAAGTGATCATAAAGTTGTTATATTAGAAAAAGGAATGTTTAAAGAATTTAATTTACTAAATGAGAAACTTTTAAAAACTAAGGATAAAATTCTAAAGAATACCCAAAAAAATAAAAAACAAAGCGATAAAATCACTTTAAAAAATACTCAGCTTGCTAGCGTGATTTCTGCTATTTCACATGAGCTTAAAAATCCTTTAAGCGTGATTGATCTTAGCTTAGAAATATTAAAAGATGAGAAATTAGAAGATAAAAAATTAAAAAAGGAATTGCTAGAAAAAATTTCGCGTCAAAGCATTAAACTTAATGCTTTGACCCATAAGCTTAATTTTGTTTTTAATCTTAATAGTGAAGCCTTGCAAATGCAAGAATTTGATCTTTTTTTTCTATGTGAAAAAATCACTAAAAACCCAGGCTTTGAAAGAGTTGTATTGCAAGGTAAAAACACGAAAGTTAAGGCTGATGAATTTTTAATCGAGCAAGTGATTATAAATTTGCTTTCTAATGCTTTAAAATATAGTCAAAAAGAAGTCATTTTAACAGCAAGAGATCAAAAAATAATAGTGCAAGATTTTGGAAAAGGCATAGAAGAAGATAAAATAAAATTGATTACAAAAAAATTTTATAAAATTGATGTAAAAAGCGATAATTCTTTTGGTTTAGGACTTTTTTTAGTAAAGAAAATTTTAAATATACATAAAAGTTATCTTGAAATTTCTAGCACTTTAGGCTATGGTTCTAGTTTTAGCTTTAAACTCAGTCAAGGATAAAAAATGGCTCTTATAGATTTAATTGAAGCTTCAAAAAAATTTGGAGACAAAATAGTTTTAAATGAAGCAAATTTTAGTGCAAACGAGGGAGAAAAGATTGCTATTATAGGCAAAAATGGAGAAGGAAAATCTACTTTTTTAAAAACGCTTTTAGGCACACTTCCTTTAGATAGCGGTAGAGTAATAAGACAAAATGGAAAAAGCATAGCCATGCTTTCACAAACCGTTGATTTTAATGCAAATTTAAGTGTAAAAGAAGCTATCAAGCAAGAGCTTGCAGAAATTTACAATGCCTTAGAAGAATATGAAATACTGCATAAAAAATTAGAAGAAGAACCTAACAATAAAGATTATCTTAAAAAAATAGATACACTTATGACTTTGATTGATAGTAAAGATGCTTGGAATATAGAATCTAAAATAATACGCGTTTTAAAAGAATTTAGTTTGCTTGAGTATGAAAATCGCATTATATCTACTTTAAGTGGCGGAGAGATACGCCGCGTTGGGCTTTGCATACTTTTACTAAAAAATCCTGATATTTTATTGCTTGATGAACCAACTAATCATTTAGATGTATATATGACAAGCTTTTTGGAAGAATTGCTAAAAAATTCAAAGATGTGTGTGATTTTTATTTCCCATGATAGATATTTTATTGACGCTATAGCACACAAGTGTGTAGAAGTAGAGCAGGGTAAACTTAGTATTTTTAAAGGCGGATATGCAAACTATTTAGAGAAAAAAACACAAATTTTACAAAGCCTTGCTAAGAGCCATGAAACTCTTTTAAAACAATTAAAAAGTGAAGAAGAATGGCTTAGAAGAGGGGTAAAGGCAAGACTTAAAAGAAATGAAGGACGAAAAGAACGCATTTTTAAAATGCGTGAAGAAGCGAAAAAAAATCCTGGAGCAATTAAACGTTTAAAACTTGAAATTTCAAGAGCGGCTTTAAATTTTAATGGAGAAAAAACGATCAATCGTAAAAAAATGCTTTTTGAGCTTAAAAATATAAGCAAAAATATAAACGATAAAAATCTTTTTAAAGATTTTTCAACGCGTATTTTACAAGGTGAACGCATAGCTATCGTAGGAAGAAATGGTTGTGGGAAATCAACATTGTTAAAAATTCTTCTAGGACAAATCAAACAAGATAGCGGCGAAATAAAACGTGGAGAGCTTAAGATAGGATATTTTGATCAGGCTAGAAGCTTGGTAAATTCTGATAAAAGTTTGCTTGAAATTTTTTGTCCCAATGGTGGAGATAGGGTTGAAGTTCGTGGTAAAAATATGCATGTTTATGGATATTTGAAAAATTTTTTATTTCCTAAGGAATTTTTAGATAAAAGCGTAGCTCTTTTAAGCGGTGGAGAGAAAAATCGCGTTGCTTTAGCCTTGCTTTTTACTAAAGAATATGATGTTTTGATTTTAGATGAGCCAACTAATGATCTTGATATAGCTACGATTAATATATTAGAAGAATATTTACTTAGTTTTGAAGGGGCTATTTTGCTAGTATCGCACGATAGATACTTTGTTGATAAAATCGCAACAAAACTTTATGCTTTTGAGGGAGATGGATATATAAATATTTTACACACTCTTTACACTGAATATCTTGAAAATGAAAAAGAAATTGAAGAATTGGATAATTTTGCTTTAGAGCTTCAAACTCAAGAGCAAAATAATAACCAAAAAGAAAAAAGCTCTAAAAAATTAAGCTACAAAGAAAATGAGATATTAAAAAACTATCCTGAAAAAATAGATTTTTTAGAGCAAAAGATAGCTAAATTAAATCAAGATTTATCCGATCCAAATGTATATCAAGAAATAGGTATTAACAAGCTTTATCAAGAACTTGAAGTAATGCAAAAAGAACTTGAAATTCTAGAAAATGAGTATTTTTTAGTATTAGAGAAAAGCGAGAATTTATAATTAAAAAGATTTTATATTTTTTTACTCTATGGAGCGGGAAACGAGATTCGAACTCGCGACCCCAACCTTGGCAAGGTTGTGCTCTACCCCTGAGCTATTCCCGCAAAAAATAAGTGGTGCCCGAGGTCGGACTCGAACCGACACAAGGTTGCCCTTACCAGATTTTGAGTCTGGCGCGTCTACCAGTTTCACCACTCGGGCTCATTTTTAAGATTTAAAGCTAAAATTATACTTTTTTAGGCTAAAAAATACTTTAAAAATAAAAAGTATTTTCAAAAAGACGATATAAAATTATATAATTTAAATTTTTGGAACAGTTATTGCTTTTGTTTATTAGCAATATTTGAAAAGATTTTAACTTTAATACTTTAGAGGAAAAAAATGAGAATTACAAATAAACTTAACTTCACAAATAGTGTGAATAATTCTATGGGCGGTCAAAGTGCTTTATATCAGATATCTCAACAACTTGCTTCAGGTTTAAAAATTCAAAATTCATATGAAGATGCAAGCACTTATATAGATAATACGCGTCTTGAATATGAAATTAAAACATTAGAGCAAGTAAAAGAATCAACTAGTAGAGCTCAAGAAATGACTCAAAATAGCATGAAAGCTTTACAAGACATGGTTAAACTTCTTGAAGATTTTAAAGTTAAAGTAACTCAAGCTGCAAGCGATAGCAATTCTCAAACCTCAAGAGAGGCTATAGCAAAAGAACTAGAACGCATAAAAGAAAGTATAGTTCAGCTTGCAAATACCAGTGTTAATGGTCAGTATCTTTTTGCAGGTTCTCAAGTTGCAAACAAACCTTTTGATTCTAACGGAAATTATTATGGAGATAAAAATAATATTAATGTAGTAACTGGAGCTGGAACTGAAAGCCCGTACAATATACCAGGCTGGGATTTATTTTTTAAAGCGGATGGAGATTATAAAAAACAAATAAGCACCAATGTTAGTTTTACAGATAATCGTTGGGATCTTACTCAAAATCCTGATAAAACTAAATATCTCACAGGAGATTCTAAATGGCAACAGCTTATCGGACAAGGTTATGTAAAAGATAATAGCTTAGATGCTGACAAAGACTTCGAATATGATGATAGTAAACTAGATTTTCCTCCAACAACTCTTTATGTTCAAGGAACCAAGCCTGATGGAACAAGTTTTAAAAGTGCTGTACTCGTCAAACCCGAAGATACTTTAGAAGATGTAATGGAAAATATTGGAGCTCTTTATGGTAATACTCCAAATAATAAAGTAGTAGAAGTAAGTATGAATGATAGTGGTCAAATTCAAATTACAGATCTAAAGCAAGGTAATAATAAACTCGATTTTCATGCTGTAGCTTTCACACCACAAGCTGATGATAAAACTGAATTAAATAATATTATCCAAGCAGCACAGAATGAAGGTATTACAATGGAAGATGTTACAAACAGGGTTATGACTGCTGCACTAGGAAATCCCAATAATGGAGATATTACAAATTTAAATAATCCTGTAACCATTCAAATTAACGGACAAAACTTTGAAATTGATTTAAAACAAACTGATTTTATCAAAAGTAAAATGACAGATACAGATGAAAATGCTGCTAATGGAGCTGATTACGATAATGTGTATTTTGAAAAAAATGGCAATACTGTTTATGGTAATGTTTCTCAAGTTATCAAAGGAAGCAATGCTTATGCCACTGATTCAACCAAACTTAGCGAGGTAATGGCAGGAGATAGCCTAAATGGTACTACTTTAAATTTAAAAGTCAATTCCAAAGGTGGAAATTCTTACGATGTTACTATAAATTTACAAACTTCAACTGTAAGCTATCCTGATCCTAATAATCCAGGTCAAACCATAAGCTTTCCTATTATGCATACTAATCCTGCAACTGGAAATAGTGGGGTTGTTACAGGATCAAATGATATTACTTATGGTCAAATTAATGATATTATAGGTATGTTTGCTGCAGATAAAATTCCTACAACAACCATACAAGCCAATAATGGTCAAATTAATAATGCAGATTATACCCAAATACAACAACTCATGAAAGATTCACAAGCTACTGTTGATGTAAGTATGGATTATAAAGGTCGTATTAGTGTTACTGATAAACTTTCTTCAGGCACTAATATAGAAATTTCTCTTAGTGATTCTCAAAGTGGCCAATTTCCAGCACCTCCTTTTACCACAACTTCTACTGTACAAAATGGTCCAAATTTTAGTTTTAGCGCGAATAATTCTTTAACTATAGATGAGCCAAATGTGGATATTATTAAAGATTTAGATTCAATGATTGATGCTGTTTTAAAAGGCAATATGAGAGCAGACTCCGAAAGTGAAAACCCTAGAAATACAGGTATGCAAGGAGCTTTAGAAAGACTTGATCATTTAGCAGATCATGTTAGCAAGCTTAATACAACTATGGGAGCATATCATAATACTATCGAAGGTGTTAATACACGCACATCCTTTTTAAGCGTTAATGTCCAAAGTATAAAATCAAATGTGATTGATGTAGATTATGGTGAGGCAATGATGAATTTAATGCAAGTTCAACTTGCATATCAAGCTTCTCTTAAAGCTAGTACAACAATTTCTCAACTTAGCTTATTAAATTATATGTAAAATTTTTTATGGTATAATTTGGCTTTGATTTTATTTTCAAGGAAAGAATATTAAAAAAGAAGCCATTTTTACCAGCTCCACGCTTGTTATTTTTTATCTTTGTCTTTGTATGCTAGCACCTGGCATGGGAGAATGGGTTTACAAGGCTAATTTATTTTTATTTGGAGAATTTGGGTATTATTATCCATTTTCTTTGCTTATATTAAATTATCTCTACTATAAAAAAAAATATAAAATAGAAAATTTTAAGCGTAGGGAGCTTTTTGGTTTTTCTTTGGCCTTTTTTTCTACCTTGCTTTTATTTTCTGTCTTTTATAGAGAGTTTGGGTATATTTTAGAAATTGTATATGGATTTTTTTCTATAATCTTAGGGCGTACAGGGAGTGGAATTTTTGCTCTTTTACTTCTACTATTTTCTTTGGTTTTATTGTTTCCAAAATTTGCAAAAGAAATTTTAAAAATAGAATTAGATTTTACTTATTTATTAAAAGTAGAGCAAGCTTTTAAATCTTTACTTATGCGTGTATTTGGTGGAGAAAACGAGAAAGAAGATGTAGGTAAATCAGAACCTATAGCTCCAAAATTAAATATTTTGCAAGATAGTATTTATGGAAATTTACAAATAAACAAAAAAGGGGAAACCAATAACTTAGAACAGATAATTAAAGATAGCAATATCAATGCAAGTAAAAATTCAATTACCACGGCCAAGGAAAATTTTGAAAAACTAAAAAATCAAATTTTAGATGAAACCATAGAGATTGATAAACAAAGTTTAAAAGAATCAAGAAGTTTTGTTCATGAGCATTCTCAACAAGTGCGAAATTTCGCACAAAAGGCTAGTAAAATGAGCATTAGTCTTGATGAAGATTTTAATTTTATTTCAGAAGAAGAGGTAGATATGATTCCTGAACGTTTTTTAAAACCTAAAAAACTTGAAGATATAAAGCAAATAGATACAAATAAAAATTTAGATGAGCCAAGTTATAAACGTAAAAATATTGAAATTCCAGTTTCTAATCAAGAAGTTAAACCAAAAATTTTTACAAAAGAGCTTGAACTTAGAGAGAATTTGATAAAAAAAGAAAAACTAGAACAAGAATACAAAGCCTATCAAAATGAAATTTTAGAAAATAAAGTAAAACAAGAAATTAAAAAATTAGAAGAATATGATGCGATAAATTCAAGCGATATTATAGAAGGGAATAAATATAGTTTTAATAGCCCAAAAACAATTAAAGCAGAAACAGAAGAATCAGACAAAATAAATGAAAATAAAAATCTAGATAAAGCAGACAATATCTTTGAATTTGCTCCCATTGTAGAAGAGTTAAATCATCCTTATATAGAACCTACTCCTATAAAAAATATAAATGAAATAGTTATAGAAGAAAAAAATACACTCGATTTTATCCAAAATACAGAAACTAAAATCGATAATGAAAAAACAAATGATCAAGAAATTAAACTTCAAAAAGCAGTTTTAGCCAAAGAAATTGCTATTAACCAAGCTTTATTGCGTGAAATAGAGCAGGGCGAAGTAGAAAAACCAAAAGATTTCACCTTGCCGCCATTAGATTTTTTAGCTAATCCAAAAGAACACAAACAAGAAATCAATGAAAGTGAAATAGATAAAAAAATTTATAATCTTCTTGAAAAATTGCGTCGTTTTAAAATAGGCGGCGATGTTATAAGCACTTATGTTGGTCCTGTGGTAACTACTTTTGAATTTCGTCCTAGTGCAGATGTGAAAGTAAGTCGTATTTTAAATTTACAAGATGATTTAACTATGGCTTTAATGGCAAAATCAATCCGTATTCAAGCTCCAATACCAGGAAAAGATGTTGTAGGTATAGAAGTTCCAAATGATGAAATTCAAACCATTTATTTAAGAGAAATTTTACAAAGTGAAGTTTTTAAAAACGCTAAAAGTCCTTTAACCATAGCTTTAGGTAAAGATATAGTAGGCAATGCTTTTGTAACCGATCTTAAAAAACTTCCGCATTTACTCATCGCAGGAACGACAGGTAGTGGTAAAAGTGTGGGGATAAATTCTATGCTTTTAAGTCTTTTATATCGCAACTCTCCAAAAACCTTGCGTTTGATGATGATAGATCCTAAGATGCTTGAATTTAGCATTTATAATGACATTCCTCATCTTTTAACTCCTGTTATCACAGATCCAAAAAAAGCAGTCAATGCGCTTTCAAATATGGTAGCTGAAATGGAAAGACGCTATCGCTTAATGGCTGATGCAAAAACCAAAAATATAGAAAATTACAATGAAAAAATGAAAGAATTAGGCGGAGAAGAACTTCCTTTTATTGTAGTAATTATCGATGAACTTGCTGATTTGATGATGACTGCGGGTAAAGATGTAGAATTTTATATAGGAAGACTTGCGCAAATGGCAAGAGCAAGTGGAATCCACTTGATTGTAGCTACACAACGACCTTCTGTTGATGTTGTAACAGGACTAATTAAAGCGAATTTACCAAGTAGAATTTCTTATAAAGTAGGGCAAAAAATTGACTCTAAAGTTATTTTAGATGCTATGGGTGCTGAAAGTTTACTTGGAAGAGGGGATTGTTTATTTACTCCTCCTGGAACAAGCTCTATAGTGCGTTTGCATGCGCCTTTTGCAAGCGAATTTGAAATAGAAAAAATCGTGGATTTTCTAAAGGATCAACAAAGCGTAGAATATGATGAAAGCTTTTTAAAGGATCAGCAAAGCGTAGGTGTTACAACAAATGAAAGCTTTGATGGGGAAGTAGATGAGCTTTATGAAGAAGCTAAAAGAGTAATCTTAGAAGATGGAAAAACAAGCATTTCTTATTTACAACGCCGTTTAAAAATCGGCTATAACCGCTCTGCAAATATTATTGAACAACTTACGCAAAACGGGATTTTAAGCGAACCTGATGCCAAAGGACAAAGGGAAATCTTGTAAGATTTTTCTTGTGTTTTTGATATATAAAACTGATTACAAAAGAAGAAATTTAAAAGGCAAAAGCCCCGTAAAAAGGGCTTAAAAATTATTTATCTCTAAGATTTAATTCAGTAATTAACTTACTATAAGAATTATAATCTTTTCTTTTAAGATAAGATAAAAGTCTTTTTCTTTGACCTACAAGTTTTAGAAGTCCTAATCTTGATGAAAAGTCTTTTTTGTAGATTTTTAAATGTTCTGTAAGTTCTGCAATTCTTGCAGTTAAAAGAGCTACTTGAACTTCTGTTGAACCAGTATCACCTGGTTTTTTAGCGAATTTCGCAACTATTTCTGCTTTTTTGGCCGAATCCAAAGCCATGATAGACCTCCTGATTGGTAAAATAATAAAATTAAAGAACTGTAATTTTATCTTAAAAAGCAAAAAATAAACTGAATTTATCTTTTTTAGAAGGTTTTGTCAAAATTTAAGTCTTTTTCTAAGAATTATTTATTATAATTACAGCTATTTCTGTAGTTATAACAAGGAGAATCTGTGCTATTTACCAAAGCTAGCGAATACGCTTTACTTTCTTTAATTTATATTTCTCAAAAAGAAACACCTCAAGATGTAGATTCTTTAGCTTTAGAGCTTGATATTCCTAAAAGTTTTTTAGCTAAAATTTTACAAACTTTAGCTAAAGATGGCTTGTTAAAATCCTTTAAAGGGGCAAAAGGTGGTTTTGTTTTAATCAAAGAACCAAGTCAATATACTATAAAAGAAATTGTTAATAGTGCTGAAAAAAAGGATATCAGTGTATTTGAATGCAGTGGTGGCACTTGTCCAAATAATAAAGAAGAAAATTGCACCTTAATGCCTATGTTAGTAAATTTACAAAATAAAGTAGATGAATTTTTAGATTCTATTACTTTAGAAGATATTATGAAAAATAATGGCAAAAAATAAAATAGTCGATTTAGTTTTTCCTTTCTTGGGGCCTTTAATCGCTCCTGTTTTAAAAGCTAAAAGCTTGACTATTGTTGGTTTTTTAGTTTGTATTTTAGCTATTATTATAGTTCCTTTACCAAGTCCTATTTTGGACTTTTTCTTGGCTTTAAGTATAGCTTTATCGGTATTAATTATTTTAATTTCTATTTATATACCCAAACCGACAGATTTAACAACTTTTCCAACTTTAATCTTGATTATCACTTTATTTAGGCTTTCATTAAATATAGCTACCACAAGGATGATTTTAAGCGAAGGGCAAAACGGCCCTGAAGCTGTGAGTGAGATTATAGCAGCATTTGGAGAATTTGTTGTTGGTGGAAATATGGTCATTGGCGTGATTGTATTTTGTATTTTAGTATTGATTAATTTCATGGTTGTAACAAAAGGTAGTACAAGGGTTTCTGAAGTACAAGCAAGATTTACACTTGATGCGATGCCGGGTAAACAAATGGCTATTGATGCGGATTTAAATGCAGGACTTATTGATGAACAAACCGCTAGAGCAAGACGTCAAGAAGTTATTGCTGAGGCAAACTTCTATGGTGCAATGGATGGTTCTTCTAAATTTATCAAAGGAGATGCTGTTGCAGGAATTATCATAACTATTATAAATATCATAGGTGGTTTTTTAATAGGATCTTTTCAGCACGATATGGCTTTAAGCGATGCTGCTTCTACCTATACTATTTTAACCATAGGTGATGGACTTGTATCTCAAATTCCAGGGCTTATTACTTCTACTGCAACCGCTATAATTATCACTCGTGCAAGCAAAGATGAGGAAAATTTTGCAGAAGGAACTTTAACTCAACTTTTAAGCGAATATCGCACGCTTTTAATAGTAGGTTTTGTACTTTTTATCTTTGCGTTAGTGCCTGGTTTGCCAACTTTATCCTTGGGCTTTATGGCTTTAGTATTTTTAAGCCTTGGCTATCTTACCAAGCAGGTTAAGGAAGGTAAAATTGATATAACTACAGTTAAAAAAAGCAAACCAAGTGCCGCAGCTGCATCTCAAAGTGGAGCAGGTGGGACAACGGCAACGCCTGCTAAGAAAAGCGAAGAAGAAATTCTCAAAGAAGAAGAGCACAAGATTAACGATATACTCAAAGTTGAAATTTTAGAACTTGAACTTGGATACGGACTTATTAAGCTTGCTGAAAACGAACTTACAGAAAGAATTCGCTCAATGAGAAGAAGTATTGCTGAAAGTTTAGGATTTTTAATGCCAAAAATAAGAATAAGAGATAATTTAAGACTTAAACCAAATGAGTATAGTTTTAAACTCAAGGGCGTGTCTATAGCAAGTGCTGAAATTTATCCGGATAAATATTTAGCCATGGATAGTGGTTTTATCACAGAAGAGATAGAAGGGATTGCTACAAAAGAACCCGCTTTTAACTCTGATGCACTTTGGATTGATGCGAATTTAAAAGATGAAGCAACATTAAATGGCTATATAGTAATAGATCCTGCAAGTGTTATTTCAACACATATGAGCGAACTTATCAAAGCGCACGCAAGCGAACTTCTCACACGCCAAGAGGTACAAAATCTTCTTGATAAGGTTAAAAATGATTATCCAATCATCGTAGAAGGTGCTTTAGGTGTCGCACCTGTAAGTCTTATTCAAAAAATTCTCAAAGACTTGCTTAAGCATCACATACCAATTAAAGATATGCTTACTATTTTAGAATCTGTAAGTGATATAGCAGAAGTAAGCAAGAGTTTTGATATGATTATTGAACATGTAAGGGCGTCCTTAGCTAGGATGATTACAAATATGTATTTAGATGATAAAGGAAATTTGGATATTTTTATCTTAGACTCTGCTAGTTCTGCGGTTTTATTGGAAAATGTACAATTTAGAGATGGAAGTTATCACTTGCCTTTAAGTGTAGCTCAAACAGGTACTTTAGTAGATACTCTAAGGGCTGAAGTTGCCGCAGTAGCAAATGGTCGTATCAAGCCTTTTATACTTTGCGTTGAACCGCAGCTTAGAAAATTCATTGCTGATATTTGTTATAATTTTAGCATTAATATAGTAGTGTTAAGTTTTGCAGAAATTGCAGAAAATACAAATTTTAATACCGAGGGTATTATTAGGATAGAACTTTAAGGAATATAATGAAAATTTATCATCTTTCACATACAGATCTTGATGGCTATGCTTGTCAATTTATAGTAAATTTTTATTTTAAAAATGTGAAATTTTATAATTCTAATTATGGCAAAGAAATTAATGAAAATTTTAACTCTATTATAGGCGATATAGAAAAAGATGAAAATTTCGGAAAAGCTATTATTCTAATAACAGATTTAAATTTAAATTTAAATCAATGCGAAGAATTTGAAAAAATTTGCAAAGAGAAAAATACTAAAATTTTTCTTCTTGATCATCATCAAAGTGGCGAAGAATGTGCTCAAAAATATTCTTGGTATTTACTTGATTCTAAAAGATGTGCAACTAAAATCGTTTATGATTTTTTCTCTAAAATCTGTACTCCTGTTTTAGAACTTTCAAAATTTGTTGATGTGGTTAATGCTGTTGATATTTGGCTAAGCGAGGATGAAAATTTTGAACTTGGAAAGGTTTTTTTAGGCTTGATTGCCAATGCAAAAGAAATAAATCGTGTAATGTTTAAAGAATCTCAAATTGATTATATGTTTTTCTTGCTTGATAAGGCTTGGAAATTTATAGGAAAAGAAAATGCAAATATTTTACTCGATAATGCTACTCATTTTATAAAAAAGGATTATTTTGCCAGAAAAAATGATGATACTCTTTCTAATTTAATTTCTTATTTTGTAGTTGAAAAACTAAGTGAGCTAAAAGAAAATTTCAGCATAGAATATGAAGGCCATAAAGGCATCTTAACTTCAAATATAGGCAATACTTCTGTTATTGGAAATGATTTTTTAGTAAAAAATCCTGATTATGACTTTTTTATTGATGTTAGTTCTAGAAAAACCTTAAGTTTTCGTGCAAATGGAAAAATAGATGTAAGTTTAATGGCTAAAAATTTAGTAGGTGGTGGCGGACATAAAAATGCTAGTGGTGGACTTTTTGCGACATTTAAAGATGGAGCAAATTATAATTATATTAAGGCTCAAATTATTGATTTAATTAAAAGCAAAGAACTTAAAAAGGAAAACAATGAATCAAAACAATAATAAAACCTTAAAAAATGAATTAGAAGATTTACAATATGAGCTTAGCATAGTTTTAGAAGCTATGCTTTTATACGCTGGAGTTAAAAGAGAAAAATTAGAAAATGCAATAGAAGCTTATATTGATAATATAGATAATGTACTCGAAAATTCCAACAAAGAAGGTGTTGATGAAATTTTAGAAGTGGTGGAATTTCTAAAAAATAAATACAAAGATTTTTTTCAATGAAAAAGTGTATTTTAATTTTTTTTAGTTTATATTCTTTAAGTTTTGCTAATATTTATGAAAAATTAAATGATTTTGCTTATGAAAAAAAACCGAATAAAGATTTTAAGATTCAAGAAGTTAAATTAGTGCAATTTTCACAAGAGAATAAAGATTGCCTTGAACTTTTAATAGAAGCCAGTCAAGTTAGAATTTTAAATAGCTATAATTCTTGTCAAAAATTATCTAAAGATGAAAGTTTTCAAAAATTTCTTAATGAAGATTTTTTAAAACTTTATAAAAATAATGGATATTTGATTAATGAAAATTTACAAAATTTGAAAAATACCATGCAGGATATTATGATATATTATAAACTCCGATATTCTTTTAGTAAAGATGTAAAAGATATGAGTAAAAATAAGAATTTGGATATTTTAAATATAGATGAAAAAGATGGTGGCACTTTACTTTATAAAATCAACAATCAAGCTTGTGTTGGAATAGAACTTACAAGACATGACTCAAGAATGGCTATGAAAATATACGGGATAGAAAATTTGGATAAAGAGTGCAAACTATTTATCCAATCGCCTTCTTTTAAAGATCTTTCCTACACAAAAAAAGATTTTAAGTGGTATTATTTAGAATAAATAAATGCTTTAATTTTTAAATAAAAATTTTTAAAAATCGCGCTTAAAGCAAAAGTATCTTGCCTTCCAAGATTTTGAAAAACACAGTTGTCTAAGTCTTTTTTTTCTTGAATGCTTAAATTTTTCATTAACCTAACCTTTAAAAATATTGCAAGATTTTATTATAGCGAAAAAACTTTATTTTTGCTTTAAATATTTATAAGTTCTATTTTAAATATAAATGAATATTATTTTAAGGTTTAAAGCTTTTTTCTTAAAATGTAATTAGGTTTTATTGACTTTTTCTAAATAAAGTCTTATACTGAATTTAAATTACGCAAAATAAGGAGGAAAATTGATGAATAAATTTTCTATAGTTTTAACTTTGTTGTTATATGGAAGTTGTGCTTTAGCCTTAGATCCAAATTTGGAAAAAACCAAGAGTGCAACAGGTATTGACCTGCCTACTGCTAAATGGAATTTGCCTAAGGCATTAAATGAAGATGGCACTATAGATGAAACTAAGATGCCAAAAAATTCAGAATATAGCAAAATGGTTATTTTAGGAAATAAAATTCTTAATGAAACAAGCAAATATGTGGGTCCACAGGCCAAAGATCCTAAAAAAAGATTTGCGGGAAATAATCTTTCTTGTTCAAGCTGTCATGCTAATGGTGGAAGTGTGCAAAATCAATCGGGTTTTGTAGGAATTTGGGCAAGATTTCCACAATATAATGCCAGAGGAGATAAAGTAATTACCTTAGCAGATAGGATCAATGGCTGTTTTGAACGCTCTATGAATGGCAAAAGAATGCCTAGTGATGCGCCTGAAATGAAAGCCATGCTAACTTATATGCAATGGTTATCTCAAGGAGTTCCAGTGGGAGCTAAGATAGAAGGGTAGGGACTTAAGAAAATAGATTTCATCTCAAGAGCAGCTGATCCTAAAAAAGGCAAGGCAATTTATATGGATAAATGTGCCGTTTGTCATCAAGAAAATGGCTTAGGGCTTAAAAATGAGGATAGCGCAGGGGCGTATTATCTTTATCCACCACTTTGGGGTGATGATAGTTATAATACAGGAGCTGGAATGTATCGTCTTATCAAAGCTGCTTCTTATATTAAAGAAAATATGCCTCAAGGTGCGCCTGACTTAAGTCTTGAAGATGCTTATGATGTAGCAGCTTACATGAATTCACAAGCTCGTCCTATTAAAGCAAATAGAGATAAAGACTTTCCGGATAGAAAAGTTAAGCCTTTAGATATGGATGTAGGACCTTATGACGATAGCTTTTCTACAACCCAACATCGCTATGGACCTTATACAAATATGATCAAAAAATAATTTTAAGGCAATTTTTATTGCCTTAAAAATTTATTATTTCATATTACTTAATTTTTTAACTAGATCTTCTAAATCTTGCATTGAATTGATTGCGCTTGGGTTAATTTGATATTTTCCATTAACAACAAAAGCAGGGGTGCCATAGGTTTTAGCTATATCATTAGCTCTTTGAAACTCGCTTAAAATTTCTTTAGCTTTTTGGGTATTTAAAAAATTTAATACTTCATTTTTATTTACATTCATAGCCTTTAAACCTATGTCGTAAAATTCATCTAAATTTGAAAAATTTCTTTGCTTATTTAAAAAATAAGAAACAAAATAAACATCAGCAAGTTTATGAGATAAACTATCAGAATAACTCGCATCTTTACCATTTTGCTCATCTTTGTATTGAGCAAAGGCAAAAAGCTCATTCATTTCTTTGGAAAATTCCCCATTCATTAAACTTACAGGATAGAGTTTAAAATGTAAATTTGGAAAAGCTTCTCTCAGTTTTTCAAGAGTTCCAAATTTATGATGATTATAACAATGTATACATTTATAAGAAAATGCTTCTATTACACTATTTTCAGAGTTGGGTAAACTTGGATTAAGAGTAATAAAACTATTATTTGCTAATGCAAAACTTGAATAAAATACAAGAGCTAAAACAAATTTGCAAAAAAATTTACGCATATTATATCCTTGGTTAAATAAAATTTTCAAAGATAATTTTATTTAAAAAAAATAAATAAGCCCAAATTTATTTTTGGGCTTATTGTTATTTTTTAGGATTGAATGCTTGATCAACACTAAAAGGCATTGCTTGATAACCCGTGCCTGAACCGCTAAATTGAATTTGAACCGAAGGCTCCTTAGCACCCCAGTTAAATTCATCAATTTCAGGTTTTGGCTCTCCAAGACTTACACCTTTACTAAGATCAAAAGCCATTCCAGCTGTTGCGCTATAAACCATAATAGAATCTTTATCTGGTTCATATTGAGTTAAAGAAGTTACAGGAGAAAACCATTCATTTCCACGATTTTTACCATATTCCCAAATTTGTTCCACAGTTTTATTTTGCTGATCAATTTTATAAATTACAGCACGAGAATATTTTTGACTTGCAAACGCAGGTTGTTCAGCTCCTCTTGCATCACCATTATCAAAAACACTTATATAAATATAACGCTTGTTTGATTTACTATCAATTCTCCAGCCTGTATGTTGCGTCCAAGTGAAATCAAATCCACCATTGTCATTTTCATAACCTGGGCATTTGCTATAATCATCATCACAAACAATTTTTTTGCCATTTTTATCTACAGGTTGTAATAAATATTTTTGAAATTCTTTATTCCATCCTTTATGTGCCCCTAAAATCCATTTTATTTTTTTATCACGACCAATTTTAACAACAGCACTTTGATGGCGACTAGAAATAATAATACTATCATCACTTGGATCATAATCAACGCTATTTACATGAGCCCAATTCCTACCTATACCTGTACCCGCTATATCTCCAAATTTGTCGCTTTCATCCATTTTGGCAAGCTCTTCATCGCTTAAAGTTTTACCCGCTTTGCTTGCATCTATATTTAAACACACTGCACCTTGATCCAAAGCTTTGATAATGGTACTTCTATAAGGATCTAAAATCTCATACAATCTCCAATCATCAACAACATTACCATTCTCATCTACTTCTACAATAGTATCACGCACTGTGCGTACATGCTTACCATCTGGACGCAAAGTATTTGCTGAAGCTACTCTTAATAAATAATGCCCATTTTGCATATTGTCCATAGCATGAGAAAAATCTATATAGGCAGCAGGTAATTTGCGATTGAAAATTTCTCTTCCTAAGATATCGTATTTTACATATCTTTGACCAAATCCCCAAGTTAAAGCTCCATCTTTGTTTTGATGAAAGCCCATCATAATTCCACGATTGTAAATATTATCCCAGTTCATTAGTTTATCGTTATCAAAATACCATCTGATTTCACCCTTGGTATCTATGATAAAGACATTTGAATTTTCATCCCATTCCATAGCACCACCTACAGGATTATTCCATACAGATTGTGAGCCTTTGCCAGATTGTTTTCCAGGAGCATTATTTACTAAATATAGCCTATCTGAAAATTTTGGATCCATTTTTAATACTTTCACATTTTCAAAAGGAGTTCCTCTTTGATCAGTACTTCCACTTGGTTCTATGCTAACCCCTGGAGTTGTAATTTTATAAATCTCATCAATGACTTTTTGACTTTTACCATTTGCAGTTTTAGTATAACTTACCTTTACTGTATTTAAATAAGAAGGATAAAGTCCAAAAATAGGAATTCCACCATAAGTCTTAGCCATTTTAGAATTCACATTATAAGAAATAGTTTGACCATTTGGTTTAGGAACAATGGTTACTTTTATATCACTTAAGACATAACCATTATCCATAATAATAGCGGTCAAAGGAGACAATCCATAAGGATTCATTTTAATCGCACCTATTTGTCCTTGAATTTGCCAATCTATTTTCGCTCCACTAGGACCACCCATGGCCATTAAAACATTAGGTGCAAGTAGGGTAGAGCCCGCCAAAAGTGCCATACAAAGAGTTTTGCTAAGTCTCATGATCAATCCTTTAAAATTATTTAAGCCATCCTAAGATAGCTTAATAAAATTTTAATAATACACAACAAAAATAATTTGTTGCGTATTTTAAGAGTATCTTAAAACGACTTGATTTAAATGATTTAAACTAGCTATATTTTGATTTGGATTTTTTGGTTCGCCTATAAATTTAAGCACCAAAACCAAAATAACAATCGCCAATGCAAAAATTTTAGCATTAGGTTTATTTTTATCTAAAACATAAGCTATAAACATTGCAAAAAGCACAATAAAACAACATAAAAATGCTATAAGACAGCAAATTGCCATATTTATAAACTTTAAACTAGGAATCAAATACCAACCATTGCTATAAAGCCCATTTTCAAAATCAGGTGGAGTTCCTATAAAAAATTTTTGAAAAGCATTAAGATGATTATAAGCATTTTCTGGAACTACAGGGGTATCCATCCCGCATTCTCCTATTGGCAAAAACCAACTAGGAGCCCATTCATGCAAAGGTAAATTAAATGGATAAATAGGAATTTCACGACATCCATCTACACCTGCAAAAGGATTTTCAGAATGAACCACTTCATGAATATGATTTAAAGTTAGACAATGCTCCAAGCCAAGCCAAATTCCATAAAAAGCTAAGCTATAAGAAAAAATTTTTATAATATTATTTGTAGGGTTGATTAATGCAATCATACCACCTATAGCCATAACAAGCATATCAAATCTTATATACACACATTGTTCGCAAGGTTCCATAAAAAGATATTCTTGAAATAAAAAATGTGCTATACAAGTAAGCCCTATAGTAACTATAATCAAAATTAACCAAGGTTTGCGCGTATCTTGCCATTTAGAAAGTGAAAAATTTCTGCAATTATCTTTCATTTTTATACAACTCATTTTTGCTTGCTAAGTTCTTTAGTAATTTCAATCAAAGCCTCTGGAGATTTGATTGCACTTGGAACGATTTGATATTTTCCATTAACAACAAAAGCAGGGGTGCCATAATTTTGCGAAATAGGATTGGCAATTTCATAACTTTTTAAAAGCTCTGCAGCCTCTGGAGTTTTTAAGAAATTTTCAAAATCAGCTTTACTTACATTCATTGCTTTTAAACCGACACTATAAAAAGCTTCAGGATTTTTACCATTTTCCCATCTTTGTTTTTTCTTAAAATATGCATTAAAATAAGCTTCAGCAACTTTATGAGTTAAGCTATTTTTATCCGTAGGATCAGCTTTATTTACACCATCTTTAAATGCTGCAAAAGCAAAAATTTCATTAGCTTGCTTTCCATAATCTCCCATAGAACTTACAGGATAAAATTTATAAGTTAAATTAGGTAATTTTTCTTTAACTTTACCCATGGTATTAAATTTGTGATGATCATAACAATGAGTACAGCGATAAGAAAAAATTTCAATCAATGAATTATCAGCGTTAGCAATAGGATTTTTAAGAATTACATATTCTTTACCTTCACTTAATGCACTAGCACTTATACCTGCTAAAAAAGCACATACAACAATAGATCTTGCTAATTTTACTGGAAATTTCATTACCTTCTCCTTGAAATTTGGTTTTGATAAAACTTTTTATTAAGTTTTTATGTAATAATCATTATAAAACTATTAAAATAAAAATATTCTTAAAAATTTTATAACTAAGAATATTTACTTTAACTAAAAATCAAGAATAGGGGATTAAAAAATTTAATGCACAAGTTATCATTTTTATGTATATTTTGATAATAATATAAAATAATTTAATTTTTAAATATTCTTTATAGTTTTCAATAAAAGTAAAATATAATTTTAATTTACGAAATAAAATTATCAATTTTTTACATTATATTTTATGGATAAGTTTATTTCACTCAAAAGGTAAAATCATAAAAGTATGTAAAAATAGTAGCTTAATCTATATCAAAGTAGAATAATCTAGGTGTATATAAAAAAGTTTGAAAATTATAGTTTTCAATACAAAATTATAAATTTTACATATTTTTACCTTTTATCATATCTTTTTATGATTGATATAAGATTTATTTAATAAAAATATTTTAATCTTTTTGCCTTGCATATAAAAACAAACTTTTTCCTAAAAAAGCTTTTTTTTACTAAGTTAATACTAAAATACCTTTTCTAGTTAAAAAGCTAAAATTTTAGATTTAGGAAAAGTTTTTATGAAATACCCTTTAGATTGTGAAGAAAATTTTGAAAAATCATTCTTATTTTGGTTAGCAAAATATGTAAAATTTAAACTCAACTCACTATCTAACAAAGAGTTAAAAAATCCACAAGCTTTAGCAGAAGTTAATTTTACTCTTACAAAAGGTGTAAAAAACATTGATGAACTTGATGCTCTAGCAAAAAAAGCAAGAAATGCTGGTTTAAGTGGAGTTAATACTTATTTTAACCCCTTAAAAAAAGTATTTGAATATTTAAATTTTTACAAGCTTTATTCTTTAAAACAGATTGATGAAGAACTCATTGTAGAAGTTTTAGCAAGTATAACAGGTGCTTTATCAGATGCAAGTAAAAAAAATTACCGTATTGCTGTGATTAATTTTTTTGATTTTTTAGACAAGCAAAATGAAGAAGATGAAAAAGCACATATTTTCGATATTAATCTTAAAAACTGGGCAGGTATAGCAGGTTCTAAAGGGGTAAAATTACCTGAATTTATGAGCGAAGAAGAGCTTAAAAAATTTCTTGATGCTATTGAAAATGCAGATTTTAAAAACAATACCATACGCAATAAACTTATTATTAAAATCATCATTTTTACAGGCATACGGGTAAGTGAAGCTATCAATATCAAAATGGGTGATATTAGCGAAGAAAACGATCTTTATATCATAAGAATAAGAGCTAAAGGCAATAAATATCGTGTTGTAATGATAAAAAAAGAACTTATTTACGATTTGCTTAAAAATGTAAGTATTAATTATATGAGTAAAGACGCCCTACTTTTTGTCAATAAAAAAGGCACTCCACTGACTCAATCTTATGTCAGTCGCATAGTAGAACAGCTTTTATTTCGTGCAGGAATTCGCAAACAAAAAAATGGTGCTCATATGTTGCGTCATACTTTTGCCACCCTGCTTTATAAAAAGCAAAAAGATTTAGTTTTAGTTCAAGAAGCTTTAGGGCATGCAAGTTTAAATACCTCAAGAATTTACACTCATTTTGATAATGATAAATTAAAACTTGCCGCACAGGTTGCAAAGGAATTAAGTGACTCTTGAAAACTATGCTGTTTTTGGTAAATATTTTTACCATGATTTAAAACACACTTTAAAAGCCTTTAACCACAAAGAAAGTAAAAAATGCTTTAAATTTATAGAAAAATATAAAAATGATTTTTATATTTTAATGCTTACTGATTATGAACTATATAGATATTTTCAAGATAAAAATTTCACAAGCAAAAAGGCTTATTTGTCTGTATTTGCTTTTAAAAAAAGAAAAAAATTTCAAAAAGAAGATATCGATGAAGAAAAATTTATTCCTGAATTTATAAATTTTTTAGATCAAGATAATTACAAAGAAAATTTCATCAAGGTTAAAGAGGCAATCTCCAAAGGAAGAGTTTATCAAATCAACCTTACTCAAAATTTTAAATTTCATAGCAAAATGAATTCTTTTGAACTTTTTAAACTTTTGCTTTCTAGACAAGATACTGAATTTAAAGCTTTTATAAAAGATGAAACAAGAGAAATTTTATCCTTTTCTCCTGAACTTTTCTTCAAAACCAAAAAAAGAAAAATATTTACAAAACCTATGAAAGGCACAATTAAGCGTGATAAAGATCCTATAAAAGATGAAGAAAATAAAATTTTCTTGCAAAATGATACAAAAAATCTGAGTGAAAATGTTATGATTTGTGATCTTTTACGCAACGATCTTTCAAAAATCATCACAAAAAAAAGCTTAAAAACAAAACTTTTTGAAATTCAAAGTCACCCTACTTTACATCAAATGACTTCAAGCGTACAAGGAAAACTTAAAAAAAATATTTCTTTATATCAAATTTTTAAAGCTCTCTTTCCTTGTGGTTCTATTACAGGTGCTCCAAAGCTTGAAAGTATTAAATTTATTGAAGAATTAGAACAAAGAGATCGTGGTATTTACTGCGGAACTATAGGTTTAATACACAAAAATAAAAATAAATTTAGCGTAGCCATACGCACCTTAGAAAAACAAGATGAAATTTATACTTATAGCACCGGTAGTGGCTTGGTTTGGGACTCAAAATTCAAAGATGAATTTGAAGAATTAAAACTTAAAAGCGCGATCTTAAATCCTTGTGATTTTCATCTTTTTGAAACCATGTATTTTAAAAATTCTCAAATTTTATTTTTAAAAGAACATTTATTAAGGCTTATAAATTCAGCTCTTAAATTTAATTTTAATACTCACAAGCTCTTTAAAGATTTTTATAATATTTTAAATCAAAAAAGTTCTTATAAAGAATATCAAAATTTTACACTTTTTAAACTCGATGAAAAAATTTTCCACAAAAAACACTCTTTATTTTATAATTTTCCCCTACCCTTTAAAAATCCACATAAAGAAGGAATTTTAAAGCTTATTTTATACAAAGACGGAAGATACGAATTTCAACAAAGTGCCTTAAAACAAAATTCAAACGATATTTTGCTTTTAAGTGATGATAAAATTAACTCAAAAAGTGACAATCTCTATCACAAAAGCTCTTTACGTACTTTTTATAATCAACACTCATACAAATGGCAGCAAAACTTGTGTTATGACATAGCTTTTTTTAACGAAAAAGATGAACTTTGCGAAGGCTCAAGAACCAATCTCATCTTAGAAAAAAACGCTCAATTTTATACTCCACAAATTCAAAGCGGTATGTTAAATGGCGTATATAGAAATTTCTTAATCAATCTTGGCTTGATAAAAGAAAAAGCATTATTTAAACAAGATTTATTTGAAGCAGAAAATATTTATTGCATTAATTCCGTGCGTGGTTTAAAAAAGGTAAAATTACAATGAAGAAAATTTTATTTATAGATAATTATGATTCTTTTAGTTACACCATCATCTATTATCTTAAAGAACTTGGTTTTGAATGTAAAGTGATAAAAAACGATGCCTTTAAAAAAGCCAAAGAATTAGAAAAATTTGATTTTACTCATCTTATCATTTCTCCTGGTCCTCATTCTCCTAAGGAATCTAAATTAAGCTTAAAAGCAATCAAATATTTTAAAAAAAATAAAAAAATTTTAGGCATATGTTTAGGACATCAGTGTATAGCTGAAATTTTTGGCGGTAAGGTTTCTAAAATGCAAAATCCCATGCATGGTAAAATTTCTAAACTTTATTTTAAAAAAGATCCTATTTTTAAGGGTATTAAACAAGAAATTGAAATTTGCTTATATCATTCTTTACACATTAGCTCCATGCCTGAAAAATGCAAAATTTTAGCTCATAATTCAGAAAATATTATTATGGCAATTAAACATAAAAAATATCCTATTTATGGATTGCAATTTCACCCCGAAGCGGTTTTAACTCAAAAAGGCAAAAAAATACTTAAAAACTTTATGAAACTTTAGTCTTTTTTGCATTTAAAATAACACTCAATATAATCAAAACAAAAGCAAAAATATCAAGCAAGCTATAACGGGTTTTTAAAAATAAAAAACTCATCAAAGCAGCTGCTACAGGCTCTATAGAGGCAATCATACTAGCCCTTAGAGCACCTATATATTCCACTCCTTTTAAATACAAACAAAAAGCCCCTATAGTTCCGATAAAGACAATCCCACCCATAGAAAAAAATGCTTTTAAGTTAAAAGCATAGTGAATTAAACCCTTATCAAATTGCAAGATTAATAAAAATACAAAAGAAGCAAAAAGACTCGCCCAACCCATTATCCAAAAAAGACCATATTTTAATATCACTTCTCTAGCGCTTAAAGAATAAAAAGCAACTCCAAAAGCTCCTATAACAGCCCAAAAAATACCCCAATAATTTAAAACCACCGCTTCAATATCTCCTTTAGTTGCAAGCAAAAACAAAGCAAAAATAATCAAAATCAAAGCAAAAATTTCTATCAATTTAGGAAATTTTTTATTTTTAAAGCACAAATAAAGCATTATAATCAAAGGTGCACAATATTGTATCATTGTTGCAGTTCCAGCATCGGTATAATAAATAGCCTTAAAATAACCAAATTGTGTTAGCAAAAGCCCAAAAAATCCAAACATACAAATACTTAAGCTTTCTTTTAAATTTGTAAAAACTAAAATCTTTTGAGCTTTAAAACTTAAAAAAATCAAAATCAACCCTGTAGATAAAAGCCTATAAAAACAAATCCAATCTACGCTATAATTATTTTTAAAAAGGTATTCAGCTAAAACACCGCTAATAGCCCAAAAAATACCTCCCAAAAGAACTAAAAATACGCCCATTGCAAACCTTAATAAAAATTATTTTAAATTATAGTATATTTTTTTAAAATAATGTCGATTTAGTGTAATATATATTATAAATTAAGGAGAAAATATGCAAATTAACAATTCCTTAAATAGCTTAAGTCAATATGTTAAAGTCAACTCAAACGAAGAAAATCAAAACTCTAAAAATCAAGAACAAAACGCTTTAGCGCAAGATCCAGCTGTAGAGGTAAATATCAGCAAAGAAGCCAAAGAAAAATCAAATACTTCTAATCAAAACAATTCTCAAGCTCCAGCTCAAGCTTTAAACGCACAAAACAACACGCAACAAGATAGTAGCAGCAATAGTGAAGATAAACTTACAGAATTAACACAAAAGCTTGCAGAAATTCAAGCAAAAATTGTTGAACTAACTGCGAAAATGTCTAAAGCTAATGAGGATCAAATCAAAAGTATTGAAAGTCAAATAGCAACATTAAATGCCCAAGCTTCAACTATTCAAGCTCAAATTCAAGAACTCCAAAGCCAACAAGCTTGATTATATTTTTTCAAAAGTTTAAGAATGCTATAATGATGCATTTTTAAACTTTTTCAAGGAAAAATATGACTTATCTAGAAATCGAAGGCACAAATCATCTAAGCGGAAATGTTACAATAAGCGGAGCAAAAAATGCTGCCCTACCCTTGATCGTTTCAAGTATACTTGCTAAAAATGAAGTAAAAATCAACAATGTTCCTAATGTTGCTGATATAAAAACTCTTATATCTTTGCTAGAAAATTTAGGAGCTAAAGTCAATTTTCAAAACAATAGTGCTTTATTAAACACAAACACTCTTAATCAAACCATAGCTAAATATGACATTGTGCGTAAAATGCGTGCTTCTATACTTACTCTAGGGCCTTTGCTTGCTCGTTTTGGGCATTGTGAAGTATCTTTGCCTGGTGGATGTGCCATAGGACAAAGACCTATTGATTTACATCTTTTAGCCTTAGAAAAAATGGGGGCAAATATACAAATCAAACAAGGCTATGTCGTAGCTAGTGGAAATTTAAAAGGCAATGAAATTCTTTTTGATAAAATCACGGTTACAGGTAGTGAAAACATCATCATGGCAGCAGCTCTAGCTAAAGGTAAAACCAAACTCTTAAATGTTGCAAAAGAACCCGAAGTAGTTCAACTTTGCGAAGTTTTAAAAGACGCAGGACTTGAAATTAAAGGCATAGGTACAGATGAACTTGAAATTTATGGTAGCGATGGAGAACTTTTAGAATTTAAAGAATTTAGCGTTATACCTGATAGAATTGAGGCAGGAACTTATCTTTGTGCAGGGGCTATTACAAATTCTAAAATTACTTTAGATAAAGTTAACGCCACTCATCTTAGTGCAGTTTTAGCAAAACTTCATCAAATGGGTTTTGAAACTTTGATTACAGAAGATAGTATCACCCTACTTCCTGCTAAAGAAATTAAACCTGTAGAAATCATGACAAGTGAATATCCAGGCTTTCCAACCGATATGCAAGCGCAGTTTATGGCACTAGCTTTAAAAGCTAATGGAACTAGTATTATTGATGAAAGACTATTTGAAAATCGTTTCATGCATGTAAGTGAACTTTTAAGAATGGGTGCGGATATTAAACTCAATGGTCATATTGCTACTATAGTAGGCGGAAAAGAACTTAACGCTGCTGATGTCATGGCTACAGATTTGCGCGCTTCTTCAGCCCTTATCTTAGCAGCTCTTGCAGCTAAAGGTACAAGCAAAGTCCATAGAATTTACCATCTTGATAGGGGTTATGAAAATTTAGAAGAAAAATTTAAAGATTTGGGTGCGAAAATCACAAGGCTTGAAGAATGAAAAATATCTTTGAAACCTTAAAAGACTTAGAAAATCAAATTTCATGTTTAGATGAAAGTGAGCTTATTAGCCTTGAAAAAGCAAAGGATAGAATTTTAGCTAAAGATTTATACGCTAGAAAAAATCTACCTAGTTTTGACAATGCTGCTCTTGATGGCTATGCTTTTAATTATACTGATATCAATGAGGCTTTGGAGATTAAAGGGACTATTTTTGCAGGAGATAAAAATTTTTATACAGTTGCTAAAAATGAATGCTATAAAATCATGACAGGGGCTAAAATGCCCAAAAATGCTGATACTATCTTAATGCTAGAAGATGAGTGTATAGAAGAAAATAAACTCATCATTAAAAAAGTTCCTAAACAATACAATGCCTATCGTTATAAAGGTGAAGAATTAAAAAAAGGTGAAATTTTACTTCAAAAAGGTACCAAACTTAATGATAAACATATCGCCCTGCTTGCTTCTCAAGGGCTTTATAAAATAGAAGTCATAAGAAAAATTCGCATAGGTATTTTTTCAAGTGGAAATGAGCTAAAAGAACCTTGGCAAGAATGCGATGAAGAAAGTATTTATAATGCCAATGCTTTGCCTTTACTAACTATGCTTCAAAATGCTTCTTATTTGGGTATTATCAAAGATGATTTTAAAAGCACTAAAGAGGCTTTAGAAAATACAAATTTTGATCTTTTAATCACTTCAGGAGGTGCAAGCGTTGGCGAGGCTGATTTTATGGAAAAAGCTTTAGATGAATTAGGCTTTACTCCGCTTTTTAAAGGTTTAAAAGCACGCCCTGCAAGACCTACTAAGCTTTATAGAAAAGGTGAAAATTTCGTATTGATTTTACCAGGAAACCCTATGGCAGCTTATCTTTCTTGTTTTATTTTTGCTAAAAAAATCATTAATTTATTAAGTGGAAACCTAGACAATCCTTTAACATTTTATGGCAAAATGGGTATGGATTTAAAGCTTAAAAGCGGAAGAAATAATCTCATTTTAGGAAATTTAGAAAAAGGTATTTTTACACCATTTAACGAAAACAAATTTGGCTCTGGTATGATACTTCCACTTATTAAAAGTGAGTTTTTGCTTATAAGCGAAGAAAATACAGGTGAATTAAAAAAAGGTGATGAAATCACGCTTTTAAAAATATAATGTTTGTGTTTTTCACAAACATTAGCTTAATTTATCCTCATCATCATGATCATGGATATATTGTTCATCATTTTCCAAGGTATCAACAAAACGCCCTATCCTTTCCCAGCGAACATTTTTATCTTTATCCCAAGAGAAATATACAAACCAAGGTTTACCTACTATCAACCTATAAGGAACAGAACCCCAAAAACGACTATCATAAGAATAATCGCGATTATCACCCATCATGAAATACTCATTTTCAGGTACATCAAAAACATAAGCATTTCCGCCGCTAAAACCTATATGATTTCCAAGTTCTTTAATATAAGCTGGAGACATGGCAAAATCACCTATGCTAAGAAAGCGTAAAATATCGCTTTCTATATCTTTTTTTGGATCATAATGAATACCTTTTTGTTTATAAGGTTCTTTTACATAAATTTGCCCTCCAAGAGTAACAAGATCATTCGGATAATGTTCTTTCATAAATTCATCACCCTCATGCATTCTTACATAAAGTGTTTTATTTGCATAAACTATCCTATCTCCTCCTGTGCCTACACAACGCTTTACAAAGTGTTCTTTTTCATTTCTAGGATTTCTAAAAACAACTATATCTCCTCTTTGTGGCCCTTGTGCTTTTATCAAATGCCCATCTTTATTAAAATCCGGCAAAACAGGAATTTCCAACCAAGGAATATGAGGAGTTGGGATACCATAGCTAAATTTTTTAACAAATAAAAAATCCCCTACTAATAAGGTGTTTTTCATAGAACCAGAAGGAATAACAAAAGCTTGTATAAAGAAAAAAATCACCAAAAGAACAATAACTACAGTTCCAGTCCAAGACTGTGAAAATTTATATAATTTCTTTAAAATTTCCATAGATTTTCCCTAATTAAGTCTATTTTTAGCAGATTTAACTGTGTTTTCTAAAAGCATGGCTATAGTCATAGGACCTACTCCACCTGGAACAGGAGTTATATAACTAGATTTTTTAGATACCTCTTCAAAATCTACATCTCCAACTATCTTTCCACTTTCAAGACGATTGATTCCAACATCAACAACAATCACTCCTTCTTTTACCATATCCGATCGAAGTAAATTCACACAACCTGCTGCTACTATAATCAAATCAGCTTGCCTAGTATAAAGGCTCAAATCTTTGGTTTTAATATGACAAACGCTTACTGTAGCTCCAGCATTTAAAAGCATAGTAGCCATAGGACGACCTACTATATTTGAAGCACCTATAATAACAGCGTCTTTTCCTTCTAAATCAATTTCATAAGCCTTCAAAAGCTTCATAACTCCAAGTGGAGTACAAGGCAAAAACCCACTTTCTAAGCCTAAATTTAAATATCCTACATTAATAGGATGAAAGCCATCAACATCTTTACTACTTATAATACTTTCAAGTATTAAATCTTTACAAATATGATCAGGTAAGGGAAGCTGAACCAAAATTCCATGAACACTATCATCGTGATTTAAGGTATTAATCAATGCCAAAAGTTCATTTTGTGTAGTATTTTCATTAAGATGATAAACTAAAGATTTAATTCCACATTCTTCACAGGCTTTAGCCTTAGATTTTACATAAGTTTGACTTGCAGGATTATCTCCAACCAAGATAACAGCTAAACAGCTTTCAATCCCTTTGCTTTTCAAAAATTGATTTTTTTCTTTTAATTCTTCTTTGATTTTTGCGCTTAAAGCTTTACCATCAAGCAAAGTCATTATTTTCCTTCTATAAATTTAATCACTTTTTTAAAGTAAAAATTGTATCATATTAAAACTTCATTAACAAGGTGAAACTTTGAAAATTGTTTTAATGTTTTTTTTATTTAGTATTAGTCTTTTTGGTGCTGATTTTATCACTCTTAAAGAATACTCTAAAATGCTTTATGAAAATCCAAGGGGCATTAGTTGTAAAGAATGTCATGGAGCAGATGGAAGCGAACAAATTTTAGGATATTATATGAAAAATGGTATTAAAACAGCTTATAAAGTTCCAAGTATACAAAATCTTAGTTTTGAAAATTTTAAAAATTCTCTTAATCAGAGTAAAGACGCAAAATCAATCATGCCAAATTACTCTTTAACAAATGATGAAATTGTAACTTTATATAATTACATCAAGCAATTTAGCAAGGAAGAAAAATGACAAACAAAAAAGCTTTTAAAGAAGCGTGTAAATTCATCGCAGGTGGTGTAAATTCTCCAGTTCGTGCTTTTGCAAATGTTCAAAGTGAGCCAAAATTTATTTCTCATGGAAAAGGTGCTTATATTTTCGATATAGATGGAAATTCTTATATAGACTATGTTCAAAGCTGGGGGCCTTTGCTTTTTGGACATTGCGATAAAGATATACAAAAAGCTTGTCAAAAAGCACTTCATAAAGGTTCAAGTTTTGGAGCTCCAACTTTATTAGAAACTGAACTTGCCAAGCTTGTTTTATCTGATTTTCCTCATTTAGAAAAGATCCGCTTTGTAAGCAGTGGAACAGAAGCAACCATGAGTGCTATTCGTCTTGCCCGTGGTTTTACTAAAAAAGATAAAATTTTAAAATTTGAAGGATGTTATCACGGGCATTCTGATTCATTATTAGTGAGTGCAGGAAGTGGTGCTGCTACTTTTAACTCTCCTAGTTCTTTGGGTGTTTTAGAAGATGTAGCTAAACACACTTTAGTAGCTAAATATAATGATATAAATAGCGTTAAAGAGCTTTTTGAAAAAAATAAAGATATTGCATGTGTTATCATTGAGCCTATTGCTGGAAATATGGGGTTAGTTCCAGCTAAACAAGATTTTTTAGAAGAACTTGCTAAGATCTGTAAAAACAATCAAACTCTGCTGATTTTTGATGAAGTAATGAGTGGATATAGAGCATCTTACCTTGGTTCCTATGGAATCAATCATATCCAAGCAGATATAATTACTTTTGGTAAGGTAATAGGAGGCGGTCTACCTGCAGCAGCATTTGCTTCTAGAGCTGAAATTATGGATATTTTAAGTCCTTTGGGTGGAGTTTATCAAGCAGGAACTTTAAGTGGAAATCCTTTGGCAATGGCTGCAGGTATAGCAAGTCTTACAAAAGCCAAAAAGAAAACCAAGCTTTATAACAAACTTGGAAAATTAGCAAAAAAACTTACACAAGGAATGAAAAAATTAGCAGATGAAAAAGGACTTCCGCTGCAAGCTTGTCATGTAGGTTCTATGTTTGGATACTTTTTCACCAAAGATCCTGTATCAAACTACCAAGATGCATTAAAATCTGATCTAGCATTATTTTCAAAATTTCACAAAAATATGCTTGAAAATGGAATTTATTTAGCACCTTCTCAATTTGAAACAGGCTTTATATGTTCAAAAATGGATGATAAAATTATAGATACAACATTAGAGGCTGTTAGGGAAAGCTTTAAAAGAATATGAGCAATATTTTAAAAGAAGAAAAAAATCACTTAGAAAATTCCAACAGCAAAAGACAAAAAATCATTCGCAAAACTCTTGAAGCTGCGGATGGTTTAAGTCTTGGCATCTCTATGGTTGTTGCTGTATTTATAGGTGTGGGAATAGGATATTTACTTAAAAAATTTACTCCTTATCCTTGGCTTTTTTGGCTTGGAGTTTTTTGGGGGATCAGTGCTGCTATACTTAATGTTTATAAAGCTTATAAAGTTCAAGTAAAAAGCTATGAAGAATTTAAAGAAAGAGATGAGTTGATCAAAGAAAAAATTCAAAAAGAAAAGAACAAATAATGGAACATAAAAAAGCTCTATTTTGTATTTTTGCCATTATTCATTTATTTTTTTGGATCATATTTTCATCGTTAAATCATTTTAAATTAGATACATTTTTAAGCTATGAAATAGCTTTTTTTAGTGTTTTATTGATTATTTTTACTTCTTATTTAAATTATAAAAAAGTCATTATAAAAAAATCAAAAAATTATGAAAAAGATTTTAATTTCATTTCATCACTTTTTATTAAAAAAAAACAAAATTTATCAAAAATTATTCATTTTAAAGTTCTAAAAGACGATTTAAAGCCAAATATTAAAGAGAAAATCCATTTTTTTACTATGTTTTTTACTCTCTTTAAATTGATGGCTTATGTGATATTGGTTGCTGGATTTTTATTTTTACATCGCCAAGATAAATTAGATATCTTTGCTTATATTTGTGGAATTTCATCCTTGCTAGTTTGTGTGTTTATTTTTATTTTATATATAAAAAAGTATGAGTCCAAAAAAAATTATTAAATCAATGACAGCACTTTTTGCTGGTATGGCATTTTTATTTGCAGGTAATGCCTTGATGGTAAGCTCTATAGGTGTTATATTAAAAGAAAACGGAGAAAGTTCTTTAGCTGTTGGAGTAGTAAGTTCTTGTTTTTTTGTAGGTGCTCTTGTTGGAACTATCAGTGCTCATAAAATTATTTCTCGTATAGGTCATATACGCTCTTTTGGGCTATTTGGTGCTATTTTTGGAATTTCAGCTATGCTTCATACAGTAAGCGAAAATCTTATTTTTTGGGCTATTTTAAGATTTTTCATAGGAATTTGCTACTATGGACTTTTAATGGTCATAGAATCATGGCTTAATGAAAAAAGCAAAAATGCCATTCGATCTAGAATTTTAGGCTTTTATGAAATTGTTTTTTATCTTGCGTTTGGTATTGGAGTTTTAATCATAGCGTTAAATTTGAGCAAACATAGTGTATTTATTCTCAGTGCAACTTTAATTTTACTTTCATCTTTACCTTTAAATCTAATTAAAATCAAAGAACCTGTTTTACCCGCATCAAGTCCTATTTCTATACCTAAAATTTTTGATATAGCTCCTTTAGCTATCGTCACAAGCTTTATAGCTGGAATGCTTATAAATGGCTTTTTTTCTATGGCATCTTTATTTATACTTTTGCAAGGTTTTGATACAAAAGCGGTTTCTTATTTTATATTTTGTGGGGTTTTAGGTGGTTTTATTGCACAAACCATCATAGGAACTATTTCAGATAAACTTGGTCGCAAATTTGCCATTATCACTTGTGCAAGCATAGGATTTATCACTATGCTTATATTTATCTTTTTTAAACTTCACTTGTATATGCAATATTTTTTAGGAATTACTCTTGGTATAGGAATATTTTGTTTATATGCTTTAGCACTTGCTAGAGCAAATGATGTTTTAGTAAACAAAAATAAAGGTGTAGAGTTAGGTCGTGGGGTTCTTTTTTGTTATTCTTTGGGCTCTTTGTTTGGCCCTTTAATTTTAGGTTTTTTAATGCAATATTTTGAAATCAAAGGTTTTATATGGTTTTATATAATTTCTTTAGCATTTTTAATTCTTTTTGCTATCAATAAACCAAATATTTTAAATAAAAAATTTAAGAAAAAGCCTGGAAATATGGTGATATTTGATGATTAATACTCAACTAGCAAGTCAAATTGCCAATACGCAAAAAAATGATTTAAAAGTAGATAACTCTGCTTCAAAAGATAAAACAAATTTAAAAGACAATCCAAAAGAAGCACTTGCACAAGCTTTAAAGCAAAATTTAGGTTTAAGCAAGGACGCTAGTAGTGAGGAAATACTAGCAAAATTTGTTCAAAATGAAACAGGTACCAAATTAAAAGAACTTGTTAATAAACTTTTAGATCAAATCAATGCTCAAAAAAATCCCGATTCCCCTGTACTTAAACAAGGAAAAAATTTAAATTTAGCTCCTAATTTTGCTAATGAATTAAAAACCTTAAGTACAGAACTTGCAAAAAGTGATACTTTTACACAAGTTTTAGACAGATTAAATCAAATTTTAAAACCTGCCAGTGAAATAAAAAACAATAACTTAGCTCCTTTGTTTAAAAATTCAGGCGTATTTTTAGAAGCTAAATTAAAAGATGCTCTAAACGAAGAATTACTACCCAAAAGTTTTCACTCTCTTTTAAGTACAATCAAAGGTCTTAATAGTGAAAAACTAAGCGTTCAGATAGCCCAGCTTGCAAATACAAATTTAAGCCCAAAAGACACTTTAAAAGAATTAAAAAATATTATTAATTCTAGCAAAATTGAAAATAAGCAAATTTTAAATCAAAGTTCTTTTAAAGCACTTTTAAATTTAAGTTCTAAATTGGAAAATTTTAAAAATTATATAAGTAAAAATCCCAGTCATGCTCAAGAAAAAATCACCCCTATAGCTAATAAAATTTTAAAAGAATTAAATTCCATCAAAAATGATTTTTTCAAAGCTCTTAATAAGCCAGAAAATTTAATGATAAAAGATCCAAACATCCTTAAGCAAACTGCTACCGCCTTTGAAAAACTTGAAAATACTTTAAAAAATATACTAGGCAATCAAGCTTCTAAAATACAAGATAAAGAAAATATTTTAGAAAATCTTTTAAGTAACAAAGAAAATATGAAAGAAGAAAAACTTAATCATAACACAAAAAACCAAGATGAAGAAAAACATATAAAAGCATCAAAAGAAGAAACTCTCACAGATGATACTAAAACCGATATTAAGCAAGATTTAAAAAACGAAGAAAATTCGCATGCAAAAGAAACTGATATAAAAGAAGATGAAAATTTAGATTCTGATATAAAAACTCACGAAGAAGATACTCAAGATACAAAAAATGATATTCAAAATAATGAAACAGAAAATAAGCCAGACAATGATATAAAAAATTTTACTCCAAACCAAGAAAAAATCAAAGATGAAAAACAAGAAAAATCAAAAGAAAATATCAAAGAAAATCCAAAATTTTATGAAACAAAAACAGAAAACAAAACTTCAATCAATACAAATACCAACACTTCAAATCCTAACACAAACAATACGCAAAATTTAAATAATTCTCAAAATATTCAATCTAACAATAACCAAACTATGCAAAATATTTTTAAAAATCAGGAATTTATAAAACAAAATATTATAAAAAATTTAGCATTTAATGTGGAAAATTTAGATCTAGAACAAGTGCAAGATTTAAGTAAAAATTTAAGCAATCTTTCTCGTAGACTTAATGAAAGCTTAAAAGAACTTGAACCCTATACTCAAAATGCCAAGCTTAATCAAGCAGAACTTAAAAATCTCGAACACAAACTCAATCTTTCTACCAAAGATCTAGCGCAAATTAAACCAAAAACAGAACAAGATATAGCTGAATCTTTACATCATGATGTAAAATCAACACTTTTGCAAATTTCAAATTTAGCTAAAAATGAAGGCAATGAAGCTATATATAATCAAGCTAATCGTCTTTTAGCACAAATTGAAATCAATCAGCTTATGTCTTTAGCTAATGATTCTATCAATACTTATCTGCCTTTTTCTTGGGATGATTTAAATGATTCTAAAATTATGTTTAGACGCGGAAAAAAGGATAAATTTTTTGCTCAGATTAAACTCGAATTTGCAAAACTTGGGGATTTGGAAATTCTTATTTCTTTAAATAATGAAAAATATATAGATATTAATATTATGGCAGAAAATATTGAATTTAGAAAAACCATCTATGAAAATGCCCATGAGCTTAAAAGAAATATCAATAAAGCAGGACTTTTAAGTGCAAATTTCTTTGTAGGTGATATCATAAGAAGTAAATTTGATACTAGAAATATGAAAAATTTAGATCTTGAAATGGGTATGGATAAAAAAGTATGAGCAAAATCAAAAGATCGATTAAAAAAGCTGTAGCTCTAGGCTATCAAAAAGAAAAAAACTCTGCCCCAAAAGTGCTTGCAAGTGGCAAAGGTGAAAGTGCTGCTAAAATTATTTCTTTAGCCAAGGAACACGGAGTTCCCATTAAAGAAGATGAAGATTTAATAGAAATTTTAAGCAAACTTGACTTAGGCGATGAAATTCCACCTAATATGTATAAAGCCGTAGCTGAAGTTTTTGCCTTTATCTATCAAATGGCAAATAAAACTCCTAAAAACTAATCCGCTATTTTTTCTCCAAATTTAATACCCTGCCCTGCTTTTAAATTAAAAGTTAAAAGTCCTTTTTGAGAGATTAAAACTATAGTAGAACCCAGTTCAAAATTTCCTAGTTCTTCGCCTTTTTTTAGATTTAAATTTTCATATTTTCTAGTAAAATTATGAGAAATTTTAGCATTAGTTTGTATGCTTGCATCAAAATTAAAACGCATTTTTCCTACATTTTGCGCTCCTACAAAAACAAGCCAAAAAATACCTTTTTCATTTTGACATTTTAAACTCACTCTTTCATTTTTTACATATAAATTACTAATGCGTTCCAAATGCTTTTCATTTACACTATAAAGGGCGCCGCTTGTGTAAGTTGCGCTTAAAATTTGCATATCACAAGGGCTGTGATAACGATGATAATCTTTTGGAGAAAGATAGATATTGACATAATCAAGCCCATTTTTAAGCTCATCTTTTTCAAAGCTATCTTTTAAAAGCTCCTCAATGCTATAAGTATGCCCTTTTATAGAAAAAGCAAAATGTTCTTCATTTGCCAAAAAAGTACTTCCACACTCTAAAATTTTACCATCACTTGGACTGATAAAACCTTCTTCAAGTTTTCTTGGAATGTGCAAAGTTCTTGTAAAAAGAGCATTTAAACTCTCGTATTCACAAGGAGCTTTAAATTCACTCATATCGATATTAAAATACTTAACATAATTTTCATTAATAACTTTTTGTATCATTTTAGGAAATTTAATCCCCGCTACAAAACCAAAAAGCCTCGAACTTTCTTTTGAAAAACTCATTTTTTTCCTTTTAAATTTAAAATCACTATTTCACTCGGAGCAAAAACTCTAAGACTTGGCCCCCAAAATCCTGCGCCACTACTCACATAAAGCTTAGTTTTTTCTCCTAAATTATAAAGCCCATGAACAAAACCTTGCTGAAGTTTAACTAAAAACATAAAAGGAAAAATTTGCCCTCCATGCGTATGCCCACTTAAAACAAGGTCAAAATCACTTAAATCATAAAGCAAAGCTGTTTTAGGTTGATGTGTGAGTAAAATACTAGCTTTACTTGTATTTAAATCCACTTTTATTCTTGCTAAATCAGGAGCATATAAACCCTTATTAAGTCCGGCTAAATCTCCAAGTCCAGCAATATTTATAAAACCTAAATCTAAATTTTGATTGACTAAAATTTTCATATTAGTATGTTTTCTAAGTAAATCCAAAACTTCATTGATGCCATGATAATACTCATGATTTCCCAAAGCATAAAAAGTTCCGTAAGTGGAGTTAAAATCATTAAGTTTTGAGATGTAATTTTTTAAATCTTTAGGATTAGTATCAATCAGATCTCCTACTATTACAACCATATCAGGACTTTGCAAATTCACTTTAGTGATGAGCTTATCTAAAAAATTTTCATGCAAATTTTTACCCAAATGTATATCGGTAAGCATGGCAATTTTTAGATCTTGTTTAAGATTTGGTATTTCAACATCAACACTCTTTACTTCAGGTATTTTTAGAGCATTATTTATACTTATATAAATTAAAAACACACTTAAAACTATAAGAGAAAGCTCAAAAATCAAACGCAAAATAAGATTATATTTTTTATCTCTTTTACCTATAAGAGCTAAAATCAATTTAATAAAATCCCAAGCTAAAGTCATAAAAAACAAACAATAAGTTGGCGCATAAAGCATGGCTAAAATTTCATACCAAGTATCACTTAAATATTCATCTCTACGAAATATTAAAAACACAGCTTGGGCTAAAAAAAGCACAATAAAAATAAAGGCAAAAATTTTATAAAAATACTTAAAAAGAGTAATTTTCTTGATTAATCTTTTATAAATATAAACATTTGCTAAGCCAAAAATCAATAATACAATGAAAGAAAAAATTAAAAATATCATAAAAGTATTATAACCAAGTAAAATTAAATATCCGTATAAATTTTTCTGTTATAATAAGCTTTTAAATAATTTTAAAGGCTATAAAATGTACCGTTTTGCACCTTCTCCCACAGGTGATATGCACATAGGAAATTTACGCGCAGCAATTTTTAATTATATCTGTGCAAGACAAAAAAATATGGATTTTATTTTACGTATTGAAGATACTGATAAAGCTAGAAATATAGCAGGAAAAGAAGAAGAAATCAAAGAAATTTTAAATCTTTTTGGTATTTCATGGCAGCATTACTATATACAAAGTGAAAATTTAAAATTCCATCGCCAAATGGCTTTAAAACTTGTAAGCGAAAAAAAAGCTTTTGCTTGTTTTTGCACCGAAGAAGAACTTGAAGCAAAAAAAGAGTTAGCTAAAAAACAAGGTAAAGCTTATCGCTACGATGGCACTTGTGAAAAACTAGCCGATATTGATGTTTTAGAATGTGAAAAACCCTTTGTTATCCGTCTTAAAAAACCTACTCATACTATGAAATTTACTGATTTTATCAAAGGCGAGCTTAGTTTTGAACCTGAAAACATAGACTCTTTTGTAATTATGAGAACAGATAAAACTCCAACTTATAATTTTGCTTGTGCGGTTGATGATATGCTTGAAAATGTCACTTGTATTATACGCGGAGAAGATCATGTTTCAAACACTCCAAAACAAGAACATATCCGCGCAAGCTTAGGTTATAATAAAGCCATGACTTATGCACACTTACCTATCATTTTAAACGAAGAAGGTGTTAAAATGAGTAAAAGAGAAGCACATTCTTCTGTAAAATGGCTACTTGAAAGTGGAATTTTACCTAGCGCAATCGCAAATTATCTGATCATGCTAGGCAATAAAACTCCTTGTGAAATTTTTACCTTAGAAGAGGCTATAAAATGGTTTGATATTTCTAAAGTTTCAAAAGCTCCCGCAAGATTTGATCTTAAAAAACTTTTGCAAATCAATCGCGAACATATCAAAATGATCAAAGATGATGAGCTTAATAAAATTTTAGATTTAAACAAAGATCTTGCACAACTTGCTAAATTTTACACTCAAGAAGCAAGCACCATAAAAGAACTTAAAGAAAAAATGCGAGCTATTTTCAACACAAAAGACTTTGGAGAGTTTGAAACAGAATGTAAAATTTTAAAAGAACTCTTAAAAGATATTGAACTTTTTGAAAACTATGAAGATTTTAAAAATGAACTTTTAAGCAAAAGCGACTTAAAAGGTAAAAAATTTTTCATGCCTTTAAGGATAATTTTAACAGGAAATATCCACGGACCTGAGCTTAGTGATCTTTATCCTTATATTAAAAATTTTATTCACGAATTAGCAAGGATTTAACTATGGTTATAGACTCTTTTATTATTTCTATTTTTCAAGTACTACAAATTGTCATTAACATTTATACTTGGATTATTATCATCACAGCACTTTTAAGCTGGGTAAACCCTGATCCTTATAATCCCATAGTGCAAATTTTATATAAATTAAGTTATCCTGCTTACGCCTTAGTTAGAAAAATTCCAACACGCATTGGTAATATTGATCTTGCACCTTTGATTATAGTCTTAGCATTGCAGTTTCTTGGTATTTTTCTTGGGAATATCTTAAGGAGTATATTGTGATAAAAAAAATACTCGTTTTTTTATTTATTTTTTCAAGTTTAAATGCTACACAATATAGTATAGAAAAACTCAAAAAGGAAGAAAATTCGCTTGCTAAGGATTATTATATTTATAGGCTTTTAGAAAAAAATAAAATCAGTAAAAAAGATGCACAGGATTTAAATTCTCATATTTTTCGCTATATAGGAAAAATTAAATCCGAACTTGAAAAAATCATCCCTTTAAAGCCTTATATCAACCCAAAATATGCTAAATGCTATACCTATACAGCAAATACTATCTTAGATGCAAATTTAACTTGTCAAAGTGTGCGCTTAAATTCATTAGTTTTTATAGCGAGTTTAAATTCCAAAGACCGAACGACTTTAGCTCAAACCTTTAAAAATCAAAGACCTGATTTGACAAATTTATTACTAGCTTTTAATACTTCTGATCCTATGAGCTATATAGTACAAAAAGAAGATATTAATGGTTTTTTTAAACTTTATAATTATTCTAAAAAATACGACTTAGATTTAAATACAAGTTTAGTCAATAAATTACCAAACCACATTGGTTTTAAAGATTTTGCACAAAATATTATTATTAAAAAAGAAAATCCAAAATTTAGACATTCTATGCTAGAAATAAATCCTGAAAATGTAAGTGAAGATTCTGCTTTCTATTTAGGAGTCAATGCCTTAACTTATGATAAAACAGAGCTTGCTTATGACTTTTTTAAAAAGGCAGCACAAAGTTTTAAATCGCAAAGCAATAAAGACAATGCTATATTTTGGATGTGGTTGATTAAAAACAATGAAGAAGATTTAAAAACTTTATCACAAAGTTCTTCTTTAAATATTTATAGTCTTTACGCAAAAGAACTTACTAACACACCTTTTCCAAAGATAGAAAGCCTTAATCCAAGCAAGAAAAAAAATAATTTTAACATGCAAGATCCTTTTGCTTGGCAAAAAATAAACAAACAAATTCGCGATGCTAACGCAAGTCAACTAGATGTCTTGGCAAAAGAATTTGACACACAAGAAACCTTGCCTATTTATGCTTACATATTAGAACGCAAAAATAATTTTAAAAAACATTATTTTATAATGCCTTATTATGACAATATAAAAGACTATAACAAAACAAGACAAGCTTTAATTTTGGCTATTGCCAGACAAGAAAGTCGTTTTATTCCAACTGCTATTTCAGTTTCTTATGCTTTAGGCATGATGCAATTTATGCCATTTTTAGCCAATCACATAGGGGAAAAAGAATTAAAAATTCCAAATTTCGATCAAGATTTTATGTTTAAACCTGAAATAGCATATTACTTTGGAAACTATCATCTAAATTACCTTGAATCACGTTTAAAATCTCCACTTTTTGTCGCTTATGCTTATAATGGCGGTATAGGATTTACTAACCGTATGCTTGCAAGAAATGATATGTTTAAGACAGGCAAATTTGAACCTTTCTTGTCTATGGAGCTAGTTCCTTATCAAGAAAGCCGAATTTACGGAAAAAAAGTTCTAGCTAATTATATTGTGTATCGACATCTTCTGAACGATAGTATAAAGATTTCGGATATTTTTGAAAATTTAATTCAAAACAAGGCAAATGATCTAAACAAATCTTAGCTACAAGCCTAGTCTCTTCCTTGACACTAGGAAGAGATGCTTTAAAATAATCAGTATAGTTGTTTTGTATTATATATTTTAAGTACTCATCATCCAGTTTTTCAATATTGGCTTTTTTATTATTGATAAAAACTTCTAAATTTTGAATTTTTAATGTATTTGGAGTAAAAGACAAGGCCAATACATCATCTTTACTTGTCTTATCTAGAATTGGGTTTAAATAAGACATGGTTATAATGGCATTAATCTTATCTTGTGTGATTTTGTATTTTTGAGTAAACATTAAAGTTTGAGATTTTAAATTTGTATCCACAATCGCCTGATCTTTTAAAGAACAAGCTCCAAGCAAAAAAGCACCTAAAATTACACTATAAATTTTCATTCTTTTTCCATATTTTTTAGTATTATTGTAGCCTTTTAACCCTATTTTTTGGTTTAAAAAGATATAATTTTACAAAAAAATTAAGAGTATATTTTATGAAACAACTTATCATGGCTTTTAGCGGCCCGTCAAATTCAGGTAAAACTACACTTATTACCAAAATAGCTGATAATTTTTTGCAACAAAATTTAAAAGTTTTAATCATTAAACACGATCCTGCTGATAAAGCTCAATTTGATTTTAACGGTAAAGATAGTTTTAAATTTTTCCAAAGCGGAGCTGAAGTCATGGTTTTAAGCCCTACAAGAACAACTTTTTTTTCTCATGAAAATAGAGATATTTTAAAAGCTTTAAAATTAGCACCCAATTTTGACATTTGTTTGGTTGAAGGATTAAAAACTCTTGATTTACCACGCATTAGCGTATTTTGTAAAGAAATTGATGAAAGTTATTTTACTTTTTCAAACGCTATTGCAAGCTATGAAAAAATTTCTCACCCTTATCTTACTTGGCTTGATTTAAACGATATACAAGCTATTTGTCGATACATACTTAAAAATGCTAAAAATTTACAAGGAGAATTATAAAATGCAAGAAGTGATTTCTTATATACAAAAAGCGGTTTTAGAAATTTCTAACGCTTTAAAATTTCCCGATACAGGCTACAGTCAAAATCAAAATTTTACAGGCGATACCCAACTCAAATTTGATGTTTTAAGCGATGAAATCATCACAAAAACTCTAAGTCAATGTTCAAGCATTAAAGCCATCATAAGTGAAGAAAAAGACGAAATTTTAACGCTTAATGAAAAAGCAAATTTTATCGTAGCTTATGATCCTTTAGATGGTTCTAGCTTAATGGATGTTAATTTTGCCATAGGTTCTATTTTTGCCATCTATGAAGAAAAAGCAAGTGCTAAAAATTTAAGAGCTGCACTTTATAGTATGTATGGAGCGCGCTTAGAACTTGTGATTTGCAAAGATCAGCCAAAACTTTATCGCTTAAATGCAAATAATGAATTTATTTTTATAAAAGATCTTAAAATGAATGAAAAAGGCAAGATTAATGCTACAGGCGGAACGCAAAAATTTTGGGAAGAAAAACACGCCAAATTTATCAAAAGTCTTTTTGATGAAGGCTATCGCTTAAGATATTCTGGAGCCATGGTAAGCGATATCAATCAAATTTTATTAAAAGGGGGTGGCATTTTTAGCTATCCTGCAACACAAGATGCGCCTAATGGCAAACTTCGTGCCTTTTTTGAAGTCTTTCCTCTAGCCTTTATCATAGAAAAAGCAGGCGGAAAAACTACAAATGGAAAAAACCACTCCTTACTTGAACTTGAATTTGATAAAATCCATGCGACAACTCCTTGTTTTTTTGGCTCAGAATATGAAATTTCAAAACTTTTAAAGGCTTATAATGAGTGATATTAGAGATGAATTTGAGCAAGATATGGATAAAAAAAAAGAAATTTTACTTTCATGTCAAAACTCAAAAAACCTAAACTCTTGTTATAATTGCGATGAAATTTTTAACTGCCAAACTAGAAAAAATTATGTTGATGCAGTCTATAACAGTATGTCTAAGGGTAAAACCGAAGGCGGATTTGACTTTTAAAGGAAAAAAATGCGTTATATTACAACACCAATTTATTATGTAAATGATGTGCCTCATTTAGGTCATGCTTATACTACCATCATAGCCGATACTTTAGCAAGATTTTATCGTTTACAAGGACATGAAACAAGATTTCTAACAGGAACAGATGAGCATGGACAAAAAATCGAAGAAGCTGCCAAACTAAGAAATTCCACTCCTCAAGAATATGCCGATAAAATCAGTTTTGAATTTAAAAAATTATGGGATGATTTTGAAATCACCTATGATATTTACGCAAGAACAACTGATACAAGGCATATTGAATTTGTTAAAGCTATGTTTTTAAAAATGTGGCAAAAAGGCGATATTTATAAAGATGAATACGAAGGACATTATTGTATCTCTTGCGAAAGCTTTTTTACTCAAAGTCAGCTTATCAATGATTGTTCTTGTCCAGATTGTGGCAAACAAACTAGAATTTTAAAAGAAGAAAGCTATTTTTTCAAACTTTCAAAATATCAAGATAAAATTTTACAATGGTATGAAGAAAAAGATCCCATCTTGCCAAAAAACAAAAAAAACGAACTTATAAATTTTGTCCAAAGTGGCCTTAAAGATCTTTCCATTACAAGAACCAGTTTTGATTGGGGGATTAAACTGCCTCAAGAAATTAATGATGATAAACATATTATTTATGTATGGCTTGATGCACTTTTTATCTATATAAGTTCGCTTGATTTTCAAAGTAAGGGAGAAAATGCTAAATTTTGGCCTGCGCATGTGCATTTAGTAGGAAAGGATATCTTGCGTTTTCATGCGATTTATTGGCCAGCTTTTTTAATGAGCGTAGATTTACCTTTGCCAAAATTTATAGGCGCACATGGCTGGTGGACTAAAGAAGGTGAAAAAATGAGCAAATCTAAAGGCAATGTTGTAAAACCTAAAGAAGTGGTTGATGCCTATGGAAGCGAAGCTTTTAGATATTTCTTGCTTAGAGAAGTGCCTTTTGGCAATGATGGGGATTTTAGCGAAAATATGCTGATAAATCGTATCAATGCTGAACTAAGCAATGAATTTGGGAATTTACTTAATCGCATTATAGGTATGAGTACAAAATATTCTCAAGGAAATATTTCAAAAGAAGGTGTTTTAAAATTTTACAATGTTGAATTAAATCAAGCAAAAGAACACTTAAATTTAGCGGTAGAATTTTTAGAAAACTTACAGTGTAATCGTTATTTAGAAGAACTTTTTAAAGCCTTAAGTGTGGCAAATTTAGCTATTAGCAAATACGAACCTTGGAATTTAATCAAAGAAAACAAACACGAACAAGCTAATGCTTTAGTAGCACTTTGTGCAAATATTTTAGCCAAAACAAGCCTTTTATTAAGCCCTACTCTACCAAAGTCTTGTCAAAAGGTGGCCTTAGCTTTAAATTTTGAAATTTCATCTACAAATTACGCAAAAATAATACTTGATAATGAACTTTTAGATTTTAAAGCAAATCCTTGCGAAGCTTTATTTCCAAAAGTAGAAAAAGCTCTTTTAAAACAAGAAATTAAAGAAGAACCTAAAAAAGAAGAAAGTCCTAAAATAAAAATCGATGATTTTGCAAAAATTGAAATCAAAGTCGCTAAGGTGCTTGATTGTCAAAATATAAAAGGAAGCGAAAAACTTTTGAAATTTCAACTCGAACTTGACGATAAAGAAATCCGTCAAGTACTCTCAGGCATAGCAAAACACTATAAAGCCAGTGATTTAATCGGTAAACAAGTTTGCATTATAAGCAATCTTAAAAAAGCTAAAATTTTTGGACATGAAAGCGATGGTATGATACTTTCTGCAAAAAGCGGAGATAAGCTTGTTTTAATCACCCCTGAACAACTTGTGCAAAACGGTTCTTTAGTAGGCTAAAATATGCAAATTAGCAATTTAGGTGAACTTTTAAACGCAACGCTCATTCATGAAGGTAGCGTTTTAAGCGTGGAAGGTTTTGCCATAAATTTAAACGAACTTAAAGCAGGCTTTGCCTTCTTTAATAACAATAAAAAAGAAATTACCCAAGCTGTAAAAAAAGGCGCTTATGCTATAATTACAGAAAATGACATTACTATTGAAGATAAAGATATTTTTTACTTTAGAGTAGAAAATCTAGAACAAGCTCTTGTAAGATTTTTACGCTTTTTTTGTGAAGATAAAGAATGTGAATTTTTGCTTTTTAAATCTTACGAACTAAGTCTTTGCAAGGCTTTTTATTTTAACATTTTAAAAGGAAATATTTTTGCTGATTTTGAAAAACTAATCAAAGCAAAAAAGGGTGAAATTTTTTGCTACTGTGAAGAAAATTACTTAAATAAACTTTGTGCCTATTCTCATAGTCTAAAAGATGCTAATTTTACCTTATTATCGCGATCTAGCTTCTTTTTTACAACTTTGATTTGTGAAAATTTATATTTTAAAAATCTTAATTTGCCTTTTTTTTACGCAAATAGTTTTGCAAAAATTATTTCTTTTTTAAAAGAAAAAAATCAAAAAATAATATTTGACTTTAATAAGATTGATGATTTTAAAATTTATTTTATTGATGATAAATTTGAAATCACTCCTTTTGGTTCAAGCTCTCAAGCGTTTATTGTAAGCAACAACCAAAATACCTTTGAATTCTGGAAAGAAAAATTTAAAAACATAAAAGACTTTAAAATTGCTTCTAAAAATTCTTTATTTTGCGATTTTTCCTATAATCAGCTTTCAGATTTAAGAAAATTAAAAAATTTTAAATATTGTTTAATTCTTGAAAATTATGATATTTTTGAACAAGAATTTGAAAACAAAGAAAATCAAACCCCAAGCTTATTTTAAATTCACTCCTTCATTTTCAAGCAAAAATCTTTTTATTTCAAGCCCTCCATTATATCCTCCTATGCCATTGCTTGCAATAACTCTATGACAAGGTATAAAAATAGGAATTTGATTTTTAGAATTTGCATTTCCGACAGCTCTAAAAGCTTTAGGATGATTGATTTTTTGGGCTATATCTTTATAGGTAACCATTTTACCATAAGGAATTTTCATTAAAGCCTTATAAACCTTTGATTCAAAATCTGCACCTTGTATCAAAACAGGAATGCTAAATTTTCTAAGCTTATGAGTAAAATATAAATCAAGTTCATATTTTGCTAAGTCAAGCAAACTACAATTTTTTTCTGATCTTTTATTATCACAAAAATCAACTCTAGTTAAAAATTTTCCATCACTATGTAAAGATAGGTAACATAAAGGCATTTTATAATAAACTTTAAACATTTTTTATCCTTCAAAGAGCTACAATTATAATAAAAAATATTTAAGGAGTAGAAAATGTCTTTTATGCAAGAATACAATAAACTTGTTGAAGAAAGAGCCGCTTTGGGTATACCACCCCTTCCTTTAAATGCAAATCAAACTAGAGAACTTTGTAAATTACTTGAAAATGAAAATAATGAAGAGCTTGCAAATCTTTTAGAAAATAGAGTAAATCCTGGTGTTGATGATGCAGCTTTAGTAAAATGTGAATTTTTAGATTCCATACTTAAAGGCAAAATCAGTGCTCCAAATATAGACAAAAAAAGAGCCTTAAGAATGCTTGGAACTATGCTAGGCGGATATAATGTTAAAGTTTTAATCGATGCCTTAAAAGATGAAAACATAGCCAAAGATTCTGCAGAAGTGTTGAAAAATATTATTTTTGTTCATGATAATTTTCATACCATAGCTGAACTTAGCAAAAACAATCCACACGCTAAAGAAGTTTTACAAAGCTGGGCAAATGCGGACTGGTTTAACAAAAAAGAAAAATTACCTCAAGTGATTAAATGTATAGTTTTTAAAGTAGCAGGGGAAACAAATACCGATGATCTAAGCCCTGCAGGAGATGCTTTTACAAGAAGCGATATTCCTTTGCATGCAAATGCCATGCTAAAGGTAAGACAAGCAGGATCCTTAGAAAAAATCAAAGAGCTTAAAAAAAGCGGTCGCGAAGTGGTTTATGTAGGTGATGTTGTAGGAACAGGTTCGAGTAGAAAATCAGCAATAAATTCTATACAATGGCACTTAGGAAAAGAAATAGAAGGGGTACCAAACAAGCACAGCGGTGGTATAGTAATGGGTTCAACCATAGCACCGATTTTCTTTAACACTGCTCAAGATAGTGGGGCTTTACCTATCATCTGTGATGTAACAAACTTAGAAATGGGCGATGAGTTTGAAATTCATCCTTATGAGGGAAAAATCATAAAAAATGGCTCTACAATTGCAGAATTTACACTCAGTCCAAACACTCTCTTAGATGAAGTTAGAGCAGGAGGAAGAATCCCACTTATCATAGGTCGTGGGCTTTGTGCTAAAGCTAGAGAATTTTTAGGAATGGAAAGTGAAAACATCTTTACCAAGCCTGAACAACCTAAATCTTCAAGCGGTGGTTATACCTTGGCTCAAAAAATGCTAGGTCGTGCCTGTGGAGTTGAAGGTGTGCGTCCAGGTATGTATATAGAACCTATGACTTTAACTGTAGGCTCTCAAGATACTACAGGTCCTATGACTAGAGATGAAATTAAAGAGCTTGCAAGCTTAGGTTTTAACGCAGACTTTGTTATGCAAAGCTTTTGCCATACAGCTGCTTATCCAAAAGTAAGCGATTCAAATTTACATAAAACTTTACCCAATTTCATGACAAGTCGTGGTGGGGTGAGTTTAAAACCAGGTGATGGGGTTATTCACTCTTGGCTTAATCGTTTTGTATTGCCAGATACCGTAGGAACGGGTGGGGATTCTCACACACGCTTTCCTATAGGAATTTCTTTCCCTGCAGGAAGCGGACTTGTAGCTTTTGCTGCGGTTACTGGCTCTATGCCTTTAAATGTACCCGAAAGTGTTTTAGTGCGTTTTAGCGGAGAATTGCAAGCTGGAGTTACCTTAAGAGATTTGGTTAATGCTATACCTTATTATGCAATCAAACAAGGACAACTTACTGTTGAAAAGAAAAATAAGAAAAATATTTTTGCAGGAAAAATTTTAGAAATAGAAGGCTTGCCAAACTTAAAAGTCGAACAAGCTTTTGAACTTAGTGATGCAAGTGCTGAAAGATCTGCAGCTGCTTGCAGTGTGGATTTAAGTATAGAAAGTGTAAGCGAATATATCAAATCCAATATCTCTTTAATTGAAGCTATGATAGAAGCAGGATATGAAAATAAAGCCACCCTTGCTAGAAGGGCTGAAAAAATGAGAGAATGGCTTAAAAACCCTACTCTTTTAAGAGCAGATAAAGATGCAAAATACGCTTATATTATAGATATTAATCTTAATGACATTAAAGAGCCAATCCTAGCTTGTCCAAATGACCCTGATGATGTGGCGACTTTGAGTGAAATTTTAGCCGATGATAAGCGTCCAAAAAATATAGATGAAGTTTTTGTAGGTTCTTGTATGACAAATATAGGACATTATAGAGCTTTGGGAGAAATTTTAAAAGATAAAGGCATACTTAAAACCAGACTTTGGGTAGTACCTCCAACAAAAATGGATAAAGCGCAACTTACTAATGAAGGTTATTACAGCATCTTTGGCGCAGCAGGTGCTAGAATAGAAGTTCCTGGTTGTTCTTTGTGTATGGGTAATCAAGCTAGAGTAAATGATGGAGCTGTAGTTTTCTCAACTTCTACAAGAAATTTTGACAACCGTATGGGAATGGGTGCTAAAGTATATTTAGGCAGTGCAGAACTTGCAGCAGTTTGTGCGATTTTGGGTAAAATTCCAAGCAAGGAAGAATACTTACAAATTGTCAGCGAAAAACTAAGTGATGAGCATAAGGCAAATATCTATAGATATTTAAATTTTAATGAGATTGAAAATTTCAAACTTGAAAATTAATTCAAATTTAATACTTATTTGGATTAAATAACAAAATTAAAATTTTCAAAGGAAAAATATTGAAGTTATTATTCACTTCCTTTTGTTGTTTTGCAAGTTTAATGGCTAGCGATGCCATTAACTGCGACAACATTAAAAACAATAAAACATTGCTAAATGAAAGTTCAAATTTAGATTATCTAAATTGCAAAGAATCTTTAAAAAATCAAGATTTTACAAAAAAACTCTATGCAATTTCCAATGAAATTCGTGGAGGAAATAGTTCTTGTAATGGTATAGCTTATTTGCCAAAATTACAACAATTTAATTTGCTATTGTTAAAAATAGCCATCGACCCCATCACTTATCAAAAAACTTTAGATACACCTGAGAATTTAGAAAAAAAATATGATATTTTAAAATCTTACTTTAGATATTGGGCATATCAAAGTATAGGAAATTTTAGACTTTACAAAGCTTTTTGGCAAGAATACAATAACGCTATAGAACCTTTAGAAAAGTATTTTGAAAGCAATTTTAATTTTGACAAAGGTAGCAATATTTACTATACTAGCAATGCCTTAAACGAATTTTTAAATTGGGCTGTTGGAGAAACAAAAATTTACAAAGACATTAGTCCTTTAGCAAAAATCATGTCAAATAAAAATTATTCGGTATCTTATATACAAGATTTTATTTTTTCAAATAATCCAAGTCAAGATGATCTTACTATAGCCTTACAAGCAGCGCTTCTAAATCAAAGAGAAAAAGAAATTTTAGAACTTTTGATTCGTTTTGGCACTAGGATTGACGAAGGTTATGAAAGTGCTATTTTTTACGCATTGGAAAATTATGAAAATACAAATTTTTTAATCCAAAATGGAGCGAATGTTAATCAAGCCAATGCCTTTGGTAAAACCCCACTTTTTTATGCCATAGAGTTTAATCGTCTTGATATCATAAAACTACTTCTTGATAATGGAGCAAATGTTAATCAAAAATATATTAATAACAATGAAAAATTAGCATTAAGTGCGAACATAGGTTCAAATACGCCTTATTTTATTACATTTTGTGCTCTAGAGCACACTTCAAAAAATGTTTTAATGCATGCTGCAGCCTATGGAAATGTTGAAATTTTAAAACTTCTTATTTCAAAAGGAGCAAATTTTAATGCTGTTGATGATCTTGGTTTTAATGCACTCGACTTTGCGCTATCAGCAGGTAAAAAAGAAAATGCTGATTATCTAAAAAGCTTGGGTTTAAAAGCAAACGAAAATCTATTTTACGGAGGTAGTTTAGAATGAAAACCGTATTTATTACAGGAGCTAGTTCAGGTTTTGGTAGAGCTTGCGTTGAAGCTTTTATACAAGAAGGCTACAAAGTAATCGCCCTTGCTAGACGCAAAGAGCGTCTAGAAGAGTTAAAAAATGCTCACAAAGATAAGATTTACACGCTTTGCATAGATGTAAGAAATCAAAAAGAAATCTTTGAGGCTATTGAAAATTTACCCAAAGAATTTCAAGAAATTGATGTGCTTTTTAATAATGCAGGTTTAGCTTTAGGGGTAGATGAATTTGATAAATTAAACCTTGAAGATATTAACACTATGATTGATACAAACATCAAAGGATTTTTATATGTTGCAAAAGCTGTTATTCCTATACTTCGTAAACAAAAAAATGCTTATATTTTTAACTTAGGTTCGGTTGCAGGACGCAATCCTTATTTTGGAGGCAATGTATATTGTGGAACCAAAGCCTTTGTAGGACAATTTTCATTGGCCTTAAGAAATGATCTTAGAGGAAGCAATATCAAAGTAACAAACATTGCTCCAGGACTTTGCAAAACTGAATTTAGTGAAGTGCGTTTTAAAGGAGATATCCAAAAAGCTGATGCAGTCTATGAAAATACGCAATTTATCAGTGCTAATGATATTGCCAAAGTGGTAATGTCTATCATTAACCTACCAAGCCATATTAATGTTAATGAAATCGAGCTTATGCCGGTAACACAAACTTGGAATGGATTTTATATAGAAAGAGATGAATGAATAAATTTTTAGTTTTATTGTTTTTACCTTTAGTTGCATTTGCAAACTCCTCAGAAGCAGCTGCAAATGCTAATTTATTTGGAGCTTTTACACTTATACCGCCTTTAGTTGCTATTGCTTTAGCCTTTATCACAAAAGATGTTATTTTGTCACTCTTTGCTGGAGTTTTAAGTGGAACTTTTCTGCTCAGTCTTTCTGCAAATATTTTCAAAGCACAACATTTAGCTTTTGTAAATTTTTATAATACTGCAGTAGAATCTTTTTCAAAGATTATTTCTTATATCTTAGGTTCAACTTCTGATCCAGTAAATGCGGGAATCATTTTACAAATTCTTTGTATAGGTGGTCTTGTGGCACTTATCACAAAAATGGGTGGTGCAAAAGCTGTAGCATTAAAATTTGCCAAAAGAGCCAAATCAGCTGTATCAGCTCAAGTTAATACTTGGTTTTTAGGGCTTTTAATATTTTTTGATGATTATGCTAATTTACTGATTGTAGGTCCTATTATGCGTCCTTTGGCGGATAAATTTAAAATTTCTCGTGAAAAATTTGCCTTTATTATTGACTCTACCGCAGCTCCTGTAGCAGGAATAGCCGTAATTTCTACTTGGATAGGTTTAGAAGTTTCTTTAATTAAAACCGCTTATGAACACATAGGCATTAGCGATATTAGTGCTTTTGGAATTTTTGTCGAAACCATACCTTATCGTTTTTATAATATCTTCATGCTTTTTTTTGTAGTCATGACTGCAATCATGGGGCGTGAGTTTGGTTCTATGTATAAGGCTGAAGTGCGAGCAAGAACCACAGGGCAAATTGCACCTCTACCTAAGTCAGGTACACTAGATACTGCTGAGTTGGAAGATCAGTTTTTAGCACCAAAAGAAGGTATTAAAATTCGTGCTTTTGATGCTATTGTTCCTATTTTTACTTTAATCATTTTAGCTATATTAGGATTTTATTTTAATGGACTTAGCACTTTAGAAGGCGAAGAACTTGCAAAAGCAAGTGCTAATCCTTTGTCTTTTGAAACTTTTAGGGCTGCTTTTGGAAATGCTGATTCTTCTGTGGTATTATTCCAAGCTGCTTTGTTTGCTGCTATTGTAGCGATTTTTATCGGAGTTCGTCGTAAAATTTTCAATCTCAAAGAAGCAGTAGAAACTTGGATATATGGCTGGAAAACCATGATTTTTACTATAGTCTTACTTTTATTTGCTTGGTCGCTTTCAAGTATAGTAAAAGATCTAGGGACTTCTTTATTTATCACTAGTTTGCTTGCAGATAAATTGCCTGAGTTTATTTTGCCTGCTACTATTTTTGCTTTTGCTTCAGCTATTTCTTTTGCCATAGGAACAAGCTATGGAACTATGGGGATTTTAATGCCTTTGGCTGTGCCTTTAGCTCATGAAATCGCCAAAATCAATGGTATGGATGCAAATGCTATGCATCATTATATGGTCATTAATATAAGCTGCGTTTTAACAGGTGCGATTTTTGGAAACCATTGCTCACCAATTTCAGATAATGTAATCCTTTCATCTATGAGTGCGAAATGCGATCATATGGAGCATGTAAGAACACAAATTCCTTATGCTTTATTTATCTGTGGTATTTCTTTAATCGCTGGATATATTCCTGTATCTTTAGGGATTAGCGTTTGGTTTGTCTTGCCTTTAAATTTCATACTTATTGCGCTTTTACTAAGACTCATCGGAAAGAAAGTTCCATGAGTCTTGAAAATTTTGGAAATTTTCTCACTTTAGATGAAAAACATTCTTTCATAAAAAAATATTTTAAAGAATTTTATACAAAGGATTTTAAACTTTTTACCTCAAAAGATAAGCATTATCGCACAAGAGCTGAGCTTTCATTTTATCATGAAAATGATACACTTTTTTATGCGATGTTTGATCCAAAAAGTAAAAAAAAGTACATTATAGAATATTTAGATTTTGCTGATGAAAAAATTTGTGCTTTTATGCCAAAACTTTTAGAATACTTGCGTCAAGATGATAAATTAAAAGAAAAACTTTTTGGCGTGGAGTTTTTAACCACAAAGCAAGAACTTAGCGTAACCTTACTCTATCATAAAAATATAGAGGATATAAAGTCAAATTTAGAAAATTTAAGCAATAATCTTCATATCAACCTTATAGCAAGAAGTAAAGGCAAAAAACTTATTTTTAAAACAGAAAATCTAAGACAAACTTTAAATATTCAAGATAGAAAAATATTTTATGAATTTAACAACGATTGTTTTATTCAGCCTAATACTGCTATAAATGAAAAAATGATTACTTGGGTGTGTGAAATTTTAAATACTCAAAAAAGAATGGATTTACTTGAGCTTTACTGTGGATATGGAAATTTTACTTTAGCTTTAGCACCATTCTTTTTTAAAGTTTTGGCCACTGAAATTTCAAAAAGCAATATTAATTTTGCTTTAAAAAATTGCGAGCTTAATAATACAACAAATATCCACTTTGCAAGACTTTCAAGCGAAGAATTAAGTCTTGCTATCAAAAAAGAAAGAGAATTTTTTCGTTTAAAAGATATTCGATTGGATGATTTTAATTTCTCTCATGTTTTAGTTGATCCACCCCGTGCAGGACTTGATAAAAGCGTAATTGACTTAATAAAAAAATATGAAAATATTATTTATATTTCTTGCAATCCTATCACTTTAAAAGAAAATTTAAAAGAATTAAGCCTAACACATAGAGTGGAAGAGTTTGCTCTGTTTGATCAATTTGTCAATACTCCACATCTTGAATGCGGAGTATTTCTTAGCAAGGTATAAAAAAATAATTCATTAATTTAGCCAGTATTACTATCGCGATACAAAGCACAAATACAAAAGGGTGGATAAAAGCACCAAGTGGGTTTTTCTTCTTTAATATAAAATGACAAAATAAAGAAAAAACAACTAAAGATAAAATTCCAAAAGCCAAAATAATTTTTACAGCAAAAAGTAAATTTAAAGGTTTAAAATGAAAACCTGCCAAAGCACCTCCGCTTAAAAAAAGCAAAAGAACCACAAAAGGCATTATTTTAACTCCAGTAGCACTAAAAAGACTTTTGTCAAAATTAGGATTTTTCTTTTTAACTACACCCAAAACAAATACATCAACAAACAAATAACCTATAAACAAAATAGCACAAAGAAGATGGATTGTTAAAGTATATGGATAAAATTCTTCCATTTTTCCCTCCTTATTAAACTTCGGAATTTGCTATATTATAACACTTTTTTCATTTTTTGAATTCACTTTAGTTAATTTTTTAATCATTTAAGATAAAATACCAAAATAAAGGTTAACAATGAACGAAAAAGAAACTATCTCTTATATTATAAATACAAGTAAAAATATTGCCATATTTGCTTTAAGTCCAGATAAGACAAAAGCTTCTTATAGGGTAGCAGAATTTTTACAAAGAAAAAATTATAAAATTTTTCCTATTTATCCTAAAGAAGAGTTTATTTTAAATGAAAAAGTTTATAGAAATTTAGATCAAATAGAAGAAAAAATCGATACACTTATACTTTTTAGAAAAGGCAAAGTGGCACTAGAAATTCTTCCTAAGCTTGTTGAAAAAAATATTAAAAACCTATGGCTTCAACTTGGTATTAGCAATGAAACAGCCAAAAAAGAATGTAAAAAATTAGATATAAATTTTATACAAAATCGTTGCATTATGCTAGAATATCCGTATTTTAAAACAAAGGAAAAATAGTGTTAGAGCTTAATAAAATTTACAAAGCAAAACAACAAATTTCAGGATTTGTAAACAAAACTCCTTTCATATACTCTTCTTTTTTAAGTGATATTTGTCAAAGTGAAATTTATCTTAAAAATGAAAATTTACAAATTACAGGTGCTTATAAAATTCGTGGAGCTTATAATAAAATAGCCAATCTTAGTACTGAACAAAAACAACATGGAGTCATTGCCGCAAGTGCGGGAAACCATGCTCAAGGCGTGGCCATTAGTGCAAAAAAATTTGGCATTAAAGCAGTTATTGTAATGCCAGAATCCACTCCGCTCTTAAAAGTTTCTGCTACAAAAGCCTTAGGAGCAGAGGTGATACTCAAAGGGGACAATTTTGATGAAGCTTATGCCTTTGCAACCTCTTATGCTAAAGAAAATAATCTTAGCTTTATCCATCCTTTTGAAGATGAATTTGTAATGGCAGGACAAGGAACTTTGATGCTTGAAATGCTTGATGAAATAAGCGATCTTGATATGATTATCGCACCTGTTGGAGGTGGAGGACTTATAAGTGGTATCGCAAGTGCAGCTAAACAAATCAATCCAAACATTAAAATCATCGGAGTTGGAGCCAAAGGAGCTCCTGCAATGTATGAAAGTTTTCATGCTAAAAAAATCAAAAATGCAAAAAGCGTACGCACTATAGCCGATGGTATTGCTGTGCGTGATGCAAATCCTATTAATTTTAATATTATTTTAGAATGCGTAGATGATTTTATCCAAGTTGATGATGAAGAAATCGCTAATGCGGTATTGTTTTTACTTGAAAAACATAAAATCATAGTTGAAGGCGCAGGAGCTGCGAGTGTAGCCACCCTACTTCATCAAAAAATAAATACACAAAATCATAAAAAAATTGGCGTAGTTTTAAGCGGAGGCAATATCGATGCACAAATGCTAAATATCATCATAGAAAAAGGTTTATTTAAATCTTACAGAAAAATGCAAATTCATGTTACTTTAGTAGATAAACCTGGGGCATTATTACACCTTACAGATAGCTTAAAAATAGCCAATGCCAATATAGTAAAAATCGACTATGATAGATTTTCTACCAAGCTTGATTATGGCGATGCGATGATTTCAATTACCCTAGAAACCAAAGGTAAAGAACATCAAGAAGAAATAAGAAAAATTTTAACCCAAAAGGCCTTTAATTTCTATGAAAGTTTTTAATAACATATACGGCTTAAATAAAGCCCATTTGGCGGTGCTAAAAAGTGATTGTATTGCTTTTTGGCCTCAATCTGTTCTTTGAGTTCTTTTTCACTCATTTTTCCTTCTAAAACCTTTAAAACACTTGCTACGCTTAATCTAATTTGCCCTCTTAAAAAACCATTAGCTTTAAAATGAAAAATGCTAAAATCTTTATAAGCATAAGCTCTAGCAATAAAAATTTCTCTTAAAGTCGTTTTATTATCTCCTCCACTTTTGCAAAAAAACTTTAAATCCTTTTTTCCTACAAAAAAACCCAAAAGCTCGTTAGCCTTATCTAAGTCAAATTTAGGATAAAAATGTACATAAGAAGCCATAAAAGGACTATAAGAAGAGTGAGAAAATATATAGCGGTATTCTCTACTTTTTACATCAAATCTTACTTCAAAATCATCTTTTACTTTTTCAATTTTTTTGATATGGATAAAAGGATGGGAAAATTTATTAAGCTGTTTTTGAAGATATTCTAAATTTACAAAATGATCTCCACACCCCACACTAGCTACAGCATAGCTTGCATGTACTCCTTTATCTGTACGAGAAGCCATCAAAAGAGGTGAAACAATACCCAAATGCGATAAGGCCCCACTTAAAGCATCTTGAACACCTTTTTTATGAGGCTGACTAGCAGAACCTAAAAAAGCAGAGCCATCATAAGAAAATATAATTTTTATTTTCATCAATAACGACTCAAAATCATTTTCTTAAAACAATAAGCCGAAACAAATAAACTTAAAGAAAAAATTCCAAGGCAAGCCAAAATTGGAGGTTGAGAAAAAGAACTTAAAAGTCCAAAATATATAGCAATCACTCCAAACATACCTAAATACACATAGCCTTTTTCATAACGATAAGTAACCAAACCAAAACAAAGCGCAAAAAGCGTACTAGCAAGTGGAAACAAGGCTATGGTTGTATAAATCACAAATTCTCTTGCTCTTTGTGGATTTTCGTTTAAATCATTCCAGTATTCATAAAATTTCTTTGTTTGAAGATTGTCTGTATTAAACTGAGTGTTTACTACTAAAGTGTCAAATTCTCCACTAAAAATACTTTGACCTTGCTCAAAATTATACATTTTGCCTTGATTCAAGCTAAAAGCAAAGCTATCATCTTTTCTTTGCACATGCGCTTCTTTGGCTATGATAAGTTGTTCTTTATCATCTGCTTTATGTTTAGGGCGATACATAATTATGTTTTCATACTTATCACTATCTTGTTTTTCTATAAAAATCATCCAGTCTAAAAATTTTTGTCCAAATTCTCCTGTTTTGTAGTTAAATTTCACTTGAGTGCTTTTATAGTTTACAAAGTTATCCTGAAGTTCAAATACTATAGGTATCATTACCAAAGCCACAACAAGCATAAAAGCACTAATCAAGCTTGCAATTTTAAGGAAAAATTTTGCCAAAATCATTGGTGAAAATCCCAAAGTAAAAAGTACTATGCTTTCATTTTCCTTAGAAAGCCTAAACAAAGCCAAAGTTAAAGAAATAAAAAAAGATATAGGCAAGGTAAAAATTAAAATTCTAGGCAACATAAACCCATAAAGCTTTAAAAGATCCAAAAAACTAATCTCTATGCTTGAAGTAAGTTTTGCAAGTTGAATAAAAAACACCATAGATACAATAGCAAAAAGTACGAAAAATATAGACAAATTCGTACTTAAAAATTGATTTAAAACATATCTTAAACTAAGCTTCATTAGAATAATCCTAAGTTTTTATAAAATAAAACTGCCACAAAAGCGATATTTAAAAAGGGTATCATAGCAAGTTCTTGCTCTTTTATTGCTTTAATTTTAAAAAAAATAAAAAAAGGCAAAGTTAAAATAGAAGCTATAAGTAATACTAAAAATCCATACTCAAAACCTAAAATTCCACCTATACAAGACATAATGATAATATCAGCATCACCCAAATTTTCTAAAATTTCATCTTTTTTTCGGAAATTCATTAGAAAAAAAACCAAACTTTTTAATAAAAAAACAAATCCTCCAAAACTAAAAGCATTTAGCAAAAAACCTCCGCTAAACTCTTTAAAAATCAAAAAATGTAAAATTTCACTTTCCCTAAAGGCGTAAAAAAAAGCAAATAAAAAAGCGCTCCAAAGTAAAATTTGTGGTACGGCTTTGAGTTTAATATCAATTAAAGAAAGCAAGAAAAGATTAAATAAAAATAGAGATAAAAATAAAAAATCATAAAAATTTTGACTTAAAGAATAAGCCAAAATAAGCAAAATTATGCCTAAAATTTCATTGATTAACAAAGAAATAGGCAAATGACATTTGCAAGTTTGACATTTTGCCTTTAAAAAAATATAAGAAAAAATAGGAATAATTTCATAGTATTTTAATTTTGTATCGCAAGAAAAACAAAAAGAGCGCGAGATAAAAAATGGCTTTTTTTCAATTATCCTACTTGCCAAACTTGTGCAAAAAGAACCCAAACAAGCCCCTAGAATTATTATGAAAAATATCATTTTCCAAAAGTTCTTTCTCTATTTCTAAATTCTTTAATAATCCTTTTAAATTCTCTCTTGGTAAGAGATGGAAATAAAGTTTCACTAAAATAAATTTCAGCATATGAACACTGCCAAAGTAAGAAATTTGAAAGTCTTTTGGCATTTCCAACGCGAAGCATCAAATCCACATCTAAAGGTAAATCTAAATTTTGCGTTAAATTTTCTTCATTTAGCTCAAGTTTTTTTTCAATCACACGCTTAGCAGCTCTTATAATTTCATCTCTTGCACCATAACTTATAGCCAAATTAACACAAAGTGCGTCACAATGCTTTGTTTTTTCTTCAACTAAGGTAATTTTTTCTCTTACTTTATCTTCCAAACGCGATAAATCACCTATAGCTCTTAAACGCACATTATTTTTTTCAAATTTTTCTAAAGCTTCATCTAAACAACGATCTAAAAGTTCAAAAATAAAATCAATTTCATCTTTAGGGCGCTTCCAATTTTCCGTACTAAAAGCAAAAAGGCTTAAATTTGAAATATTTTCCTCCATGCAAACTTCCATCAATTTTTGCATAGTTTTGACTCCTTGAGAATATCCAAGTTTTGCCAAAAAACCCTTAGCCCTAGCCCAGCGCCTATTGCCATCCATAACAACAGCAAGGTGTTTTAATTCATTCATTTTTCATCCTTTAAAATCAAAAAGCCTTTTAAAAACAAACAAAGGTTCAATCTTGTTTTCTTGCGATACATTAAAATCTAAATGTTCATTTAAAAATTTTTGCACCTTAGCAAAAGGTGTAAAAACACTAATGCCTTGCGAGTCTATTAAAATTTTCAAAGCTCCAAAAACACTAAAATATAAGTAAATTTCTAAATATTTTGCTCTTTTACGCATTTGAAACAAGCAAGATTTATTTTCAAAAATAAAAGGAATATGATAAATATTTTCAAAACTTGCAAAAAGCATTTCTTTTAATATCTGATAACGCTCTATATCTTTACAATCTAAAAGATTTTGTATGATGAATTTTTTATAAGAAATTTTATCCTGTAAAATAGCGATTATCAAAGCCAATCCCTCTTCAAAAGGTTTAAAATTAGGACGCTTTGAAAGATGTTTAAATTGTATAACTCCACCATTTTGCATATAAAGTTCAGCTAAATATTCAGCGCCAATTTCAAGCTCTATCATGCTTTTAGTTTGAATCTTTTTGTGATTTAACAAAAGCGTATAATGTCCATAGCCTGATTTAGCCAAAACTTTCATTTGTATAGGCAAGGTAGAATTAATCATACTCATAATTTTTCACACCATTTTACTAATTCAAATGCCAATTTTTCTTTGCTTTGCAAAGTGCTTTTATTTTCATTGTTTAAAGTGATAAAATAAAGTTCATTTTGATCACTTCCAAAATAATTTTTTTGATCAATGATATTAAGACAAACCATATCAAGTTGTTTATCTTTTAGAGATTTTTTCGCATTTTCTAAGGCATTTTGAGAATCAAATTCCATCTTAAAACCTATCTTTTTGCCTTGAAATTTACAAGTTTTAAGCAAATCTTCATTTAAAGATAGATGTAAATTTAAACCCTGCAAATGTTCATTTTTTTTAATTTTTCCTTTTACACTTTGAGGGATAAAATCACTCACTGCAGCCGTCATAATCAAAAAATCATGATTTAAATTTTTATCCAAAAGCTCCTTTAGATCCTTAGAACTTTCAAATTTGCAAAGCTCATAAGGCGTATCAAATTCCACAGAGCTTAAAAGTTTTACCCTAGCTCCTAAAAAATAAAAAGCATCAGCTATGGCCTTTGCCATTTTTCCACTTGAAAAATTACTCACACAACGCACATCATCGATTCTTTCCCTTGTGCTGCCACCTGTGATAACTACGCTTTTATCGCACCAAAACTTTTCTTTTAAAAGTTCTCTTTTGGTGATATTAAAAATATCCTTAACTTCAGCTAAGGCTCCTACGCCTTCATCTTTACAAGCTAAAACTTTACAAATAGGCTCTATAATCAAAGCTTTATTTTCTTTAAGTATCTTTAAAGAATTTTGTGTGCTAAAATGATGAAACATATTTGTATTTGCCGCAGGAGCTATGATAAGAGGTTTATTTGCTGCGATTAAGGTTTGGATAAAAAGATTATCCGCTATACCAAAAGCAAGTTTATTGATAGAATTAACACTTGCAGGAGCAAATAAAACAAGATCTACATCCTTACTAAAAGCTATGTGATTGTTTGAATTTTGCCAACTTTCATTTTCCTCGCATAAAACTTCATCAACCAAGGCTTCAAAACTCATTTTGCTAGCAAATTTTAACAAACCATTAGAAAGCAAAACTTTCACCCTAAAGTCTTCTTTTTTAAACAAAGAAATAAGCTCGTAAGATTTATAAAAAGCTATGCTACCGCTAATGGCTAAAAGTATGGTTTTCATTTTTGAAATTTCTTGTAATAATAATCTTTTATCATTTTATGCTCTGCTCTATTGATAAACAAAGCACCTTTTTCTACATTGACACTTACTGTGCTTCCTGCTGCTATGATTACTTCATCTTCGATTTTTACAGGTGCGATAAATTGCGTATCAGAACCTACAAAAACATTTTTTCCTATGATGGTTTTATGCTTTTTTACCCCATCATAATTACATGTAATAGTCCCACAGCCTATATTGGTTCCACTATCTATCTCACAATCTCCCAAATAGCTCAAATGCCCTGCTTTTACGGTATTTAACTTTGCATTTTTGCATTCTACAAAATTTCCTATATGAGTGTTTTTTAACTCACAATTTGGACGCAAATGTGCCAAAGGCCCCACATCGCTATTTTCTACAATGGAATTTTCTATCACGCTTGAACTTTTAATGATAGAGTTTATAATCTTACTTTTGCCCTCTATCCTTACATTTTCATATACTTCACATTCACCTACAAATTCAACATCTGCACCTATAAAAGTGCTTTGCGGTAAATGAAAAATCACACCCTGTTGCATCCAGTATTTTTTAATTTTTTCTTGCATGAAATTTTCAGCTATACTGAGTTCAAATTTATCATTAATCCCCATAAATTCATCTTCATCTACAAAAACTGCTTTAATCATCACATCTTTTTCTTTTGCTAGTTTTACAATGTCGGTTAAATAATACTCTTTTGCCGCATTATTGTTATCAATCAAAGGTAAAAGCTCTTTTAAAAGCCTCGAGTCAATCACATAAACCCCAGCATTGCAAGTATTTATCTCTTTTTCTTGCGTATTTGCATCTTTAAATTCAACAATTTTTTCAACGCTATCGTTTTTTATCACCACCCTACCATAACTTTTAGGATCTCTTGCTTTAAAAACTGCTAGATTTAATTTTGCATTATTACTCAACAAAGCTTCCAAACTTGTTTGCTCAACCAAAGGCATATCACCACAAAGAATCAACACTCTTTCATTTTTAGGCTCAAACCCACTTAAAGCTCCCGCAGTTCCTGGATAATTTTGCAAATCTTGCTCTAAAATTTGTGTTTTTGGAAAATATTCTAAAATTTCTTTTTCAACGCGTTCTTTTTGATGCGATAAAACTACACTTACATCATCACTTAAAGCAAAAGCCTTTTTTAAAATGTGTAAAATCATACTTTTTTGACAAAGCTCTTGCAAAACCTTTGGCTTTTGTGATTTTATTCTAGTGCCTAATCCTGCCGCTAAAATCAAAATAGAAGTTTTCATTTTTTACCTTTGTTATTAAGAAGTCTAAAAGACTATTTTAGCAGTTTAAAGTTAAAATCCTAATACCCTTAAACTAGTTTTTAGTCATCAAAAGATAAAATTTAAATTTCTTTAATAAAAAACAAAAAAAGGTTTTTAAATTTTGAAAAAAATATTATTATTTTTACTTTTAAGCATGAGCTTATTTGCTGCTGAAGCAACTATCCCTACAGTAAATTTAAGCTTAAGTGCACCCAATACACCTAATCAGCTTGTTACTACTTTAAATATAGTGATTGTTTTAACCATACTTGCGCTCGCTCCAAGTATAGTTTTTGTTATGACTTCTTTCTTGCGTCTTATTGTAGTATTTTCATTTTTACGACAAGCTATGGGGACGCAAAGTATGCCACCTAATACCATTTTAGTAACCTTGGCTTTAATTTTAACTTTTTTTATCATGGAACCTGTAGCTACAAAATCCTATAATGAAGGTATAAAACCTTATTTATCAGAAAAAATAGGCTATGAAGAAGCTTTTATAAAAGGAGCAAAGCCTTTTAAAGATTTTATGCTTAAAAATACTCGCGAAAAAGATTTAGCCCTTTTTTATCGCATACGCAATCTACCCAATCCCAAAACCATAGATGATGTTCCTCTTACGGTTTTAGTTCCTGCTTTTATGATTTCAGAGCTTAAAACCGCTTTTGAAATAGGGTTTTTAATCTACCTACCCTTTTTAGTCATAGATATGGTTGTAAGCTCAGTTTTAATGGCTATGGGTATGATGATGCTACCTCCTACTATGATCTCTTTACCTTTTAAACTCTTGATTTTTGTATTAGTGGATGGATGGAATTTGCTAGTGCAAAGGCTTGTGGAAAGCTTTGTAACCTAAGAAGGAAAATCCTTCTTAGAAAAAGAATTCTAAATTATTCTTTTTAAAAGTATCTTTAACATCTTTAAGATATTTTTCTCCTAAAGAATCAAAAAGCCCATCTTTTTTGCTTTCTGCAATAAATTCATCAAGCTCTTTTTTAAGTTCTGCATTGCCTTTTTGTACTGCTATACCCCAAAACTCAGGATTTTCTTGAAAAGGCACCAAAATGGCTCTAGTTGTATCTTGATGTTTTTGCCAAGTGCGATAAATCGTAAGTTGATCATAAAAAAATCCATCAGCCTTACCTTGAATCACCTCCAAAATAGCAGCATTTTCTTTATCAAATAAATTAATAGTTGCATTTTTTAAATTTTTAACCGCATATAAATGTCCTGTAGAGCCACGCTTTAAAGCCAAAACTTTGCCCTTTTTATCTAAATCTTTGATATTTGTAATATCAGAGTTCAAAGGAGTTAAAATAGCCAAATTTGCCTTAGCATAAGGAATGCTAAAATCCACCACTTTCTTTCTCTCATCGGTAATTGTCATAGAAGACATGATAAGATCTATCTTGGCTGTTTTTAAAGCAGGTATCAAACCATCCCAAGCGATATTTTTTACTACAAGTTTATAGCCGTTTTTCTTTGCAAAAGCTTCTAAAAAATCCACACTAATTCCACTTGCTTTGCCTGTTTTATCGCTCATTTCAAAAGGCGGATATCCAAGCTCCATTCCTACAACCAAATCTTTTGCACTCAAATTTAAAGCAAAAAAAGAGATAAAAATCAAAATAATTTTTTTCATAATTTCCTTTCAAAATTTTTTGTAAAAAAATTATACTAATTTTATCTTATTTTGTTATTAGCAATTTGCTTCAAACTTAAAAAATTAAAACTTCTAAACCCTAGTTTGTCCCAAAAGATTATTAAGTCTATCCATTATAGAATCAGCGTAGGAATTAATGGTGCTAGGTTTTGCTTTCCAGCCATTAGCAATGGCTTGTTTAATCTCAGCATCTAAAGCCCAATTACCCATAGCAGATTCTTTAGGAATGTTATTTTCATACATATATAAATCACCTTCTGCTATGCCACGCTCTGCCCAGTATCTAAAAAAGCTTTTAAAGTCACTTTTACCTGTCATAATACTATCAATGTTAATTGCAGGACCACTAAAACTCTCTTTAGCCATAGCCCTATTGTAAGCTTCTACTTTTGGATTAAGTGTGGTTTTTGGACTCTCAACAGGTTGTCCACCTTGAGATTTTAAAAAACTCATAAACAAAGTTTCTTTAGAATAACTTCCATCTTCATTTTGTGGATAAACTGACATATCAGAATTAAACTGCCAATCTTCACCTTTAGAAACATTTTTGATTTCTTCTAAGGATAAACCTAAAGTCTCAGATGATAATCCTTTGATCATACATCCTGAATCAAGCCAAATTTCATCAGCTTCTTTTGCTTGTTCAGGGGTTTTATAAACATTTGAAATTAAAGAATTTGAAAAATCTCTTAGGTGAGTGATATTCATTCTATTGCTTGGATCATTAAAATCCATCGATTTTATTCCATTTATAGCATACCCCTTAGGCATAGAATTTATATCTGCTTCAGTGAAACTTGTTTTATTGGTATCATTAAAAGTATGATTAACAATTTGATTAAATTGATTATAATATTGTTTTATGGTTTCAGCCATATCGATATTAGTATAATACTCGCTTACGCCTAAGTATTCTTTTGTACTTGAAACAACAGGATCATTTTCGGCAGCTTTTTTAATCTCATCTAGTAGATTTATGTATCTTAAAATCTTCAGGCAATCCTGCAGCTTTGTTAAAATCACTTCCCATATAACCATCTTTATCTACACTATAACCATAGGCTGTATTAGTAGAAGTATTACTTATATCTGCTTGTTTATATTTTAGAGTATAAATAGAGTTTTTAAATTCACTAGATATATCATAATTAGGAGAACTTGTTTTACTACTTATACTAAAATTAGTGTTATTGCTAGTATTTGTTGTATTAGTAGAATTTAATACTTCACTTCTTGCTAGAGTTTGTGAATTTGCATTTTGAATTTCATTTAATTTACTAGCATTTTGTTTTAAAAAAGCATTAGCAAAACTTATTTTAGAATTTTCTTTACTTTCTTTATTAGCTTTTGCTTGTGAAAGTATAGAACCATAGTTTGAGTTATCATTGATACTAAAGATACCCATATTAATTCCTTAATTTAGATTTTTCTGCCTTCAACCTAAATATATTTATATAACTAATACAAGCAAAATCTGTTCCGTTTTGGGGTGGAGTTATTTTTCTAAATAAATTTTTAAAGCCCTTTCATAGTCTTCTTTAGTATCAATCCCCATGCTTGTTGTTGAAATTTCAAGCATTTTGATTTTTTTACCATTTTCTATAGCTCTTAATTGCTCTAACTTTTCCGCTCTTTCAAGCGCAGAACTTGATAAAGAACAAAACTCCCTTAATGCTTTTACACTATAAGCGTAAATGCCTAAATGCCCTTTAAAACTTTCCTCGTAATTTTCTCTTTCATAAGGGATTTTAGCTCTTGAAAAATACAAAGCATACCCTTCTTTATCGCAAAGCACTTTAACCAGATTAGGATCCATAGCTTCTTCTTGAGTGATTTTTTTATAACAACTCGCCATAAAAGCTTTTTTATCCAAGCAAGAACTTGCAAATTCTTTAAATTTTAATAAATTTTCACATTCTATAAAAGGCTCATCAGCTTGGACATTGATAATAATCTCATCATCTTTTAAAGCTAGTTTCTTACAAGCTTCATTAATCCTATCCGTACCGCTTTCATGATCTTTGCTTGTTAAAACCGCATTTAGACCATATTCTTTAGCGATACTTAAAACCTTTTCATCGTCTAAAGCTATACAAACTTCATCCACGCTACTTACTCTTCTTGCAGTAGCCACAAACATAGGCACTCCACCTATATCACATAAAATTTTCTCATGAAAACGACTTGATTTTAATCTTGCAGGAATAATAATCATTTTTGCATCCAATCTAAAATTTCTTTTTTTATATTTCTGGCTTCAAATACCTTTTCATCGCTATTTTTCAAATCAAATAAAGCCAAAATTTCATCTTTAACTTGGACATTAAACTCTTTAGCTATAAATTTTAAATCTTCTTTTTCATTCTTAGAATCCCTATCATATAAAGCTTTTATCATACTTGGAGTAAATTTTGTCCATTCTGCTGTAGAAGTGATAATGCTAGGTTTTAAAGGATCAAGCATTTTAAAACAAGTTGCGGTATGCGGATCGATTAAAATCTTGCTTTGTTTGATAAATTGCATACATTCTTCATCGGTGCAAAAATCCGCCTCAAAATCTTCTTGCAAACTTTGTAATTCTTCTTTTTCAAGTTTAAAATATCTTTCATTTTTTAACAAATTCATCAGTTCTTTAGTTCTTTTATCTTTAAATTTCGCAAACAAAAGTCTTTCGATATTAGATGAAATAAGTATATCCATAGCTGGAGAAATAGTCTTCTTAAGACTTTTTTCACGCAAATCATAAACGCCTTGATTAAAAAATTCACTCAAAATATTATTTGCGTTTGAAGCGATTTTGATTTTTGAAATTTTAGCTCCCATTTTTTTAGCATAAAAAGCTCCTAAAGCATTGCCAAAATTTCCACTTGGAACGATGATTTGTACTTCTTCTAAAAACTCATTAAAAAGTTTTAAACTCGCATAATAATGATAAATAATCTGAAATAAAATACGCCCAAAATTTACAGAATTAGCTGCGCAAAGCTCATAATTTAAAGCTTTAATTTCATTTTGAAAATCTTTTGAAAAAAGCAATTCTTTTAAAGTGCGTTGCGCTGCGTCAAAATCCTCATCTATGGCAAAAACTTTCAAGTTATCCTTATCTAAAGCTCGCATTTGCAACTCTTGAACTCCACTTGTGCCACCTTTTGGATACATACAAGCTACTTTAACATTTTTTGCATTTTCAAAACTTTTTAGGGTTGCAGGCCCTGTATCGCCGCTTGTAGCACAGATAATTAAAATATTTTTATCCTTTGAAAATTCGCTTAAAAGCACGCCAAAAGGCTGTAAAGCCATATCTTTAAAAGCTCTTGTAGGCCCATGCCAAAGCTCGTTAATATAGGTTTTTTCAGAGATTTTTTGCAAAGAAATAGGTGTATTTTTATCATCAAAGCTTTCGTAACTTTTCAAAGCCTTTTTAAAAAGCTCTTCTTCGCCAAAACCAAAACTTTCTATAAGCTTTAAAGCAAAATCTTTATAAGACAAATTGGCATATTTTTCTCCTTCAAAAATAGGCAAATTTAAAGGTGAGTAAAGCCCTCCTTCTGGAGCGTTTGGGTTAATCAAAGCTTCCTTAAAACTTGATACATTATTTACATTTCTACTCTCGACCAATTTCACTGTTCAAACTCCTTGATATAAGTTTTTATTTTTTCTCTTAATGAATCTTTTAATTCTATATTTAATTCTATAATTTGACATTTAAAACCAAAATCTTTAACTTTAACAAAATCCTTAAAAGTAAGCATTAGTGTATCGCAATTATGTTTTTTTAGCAAATTTTCTAATTCTTCTTTTTTAAACTCATAATGATCTTTAAAAAAATAACAAGCCCTTGCCTTGATAAAATGCTCATACAATCTAAAAGGTTTAGCAATAGCAGTTACCAAAACAGCCTTTGGATTTTCTTTTACAAAAGAATAACGCACAAAATCCCTGCCTTCTAATGCAATAAAATCAGCCCTTTTTTCATAAATTTTCGGCAAACGATAAGCTCCACTTGGCAAAGTAAAATTAAAATAAGGTTTGATTTTACTTTCAAGTAAAATATCAAATTTTTTAATATGAAATTTAGAAAAAGCATCATCAAGCACAACGATTTTAGCTCCCAACTCAAAAGCTTTTTCAATACCTTTTACTCTATCTTCACTCACAATCACGCCTTTGATATTTTCTTCAAAAGCATACTCCATAGCTTCATCGCCACTTTGTGCTAAGGTGCATAAAATTTCATTTTGATTTTTAACAACAAACAAACCTTTAGATTTTCTTTTATAGCCCCTAAGCACTATAAAAACGCCATCAAATTCCCTTGCTATAGCTTTGCAAAGCGGGGTTTTTCCATTACCTCCAAAACTTAAATTACCTACACTAATAACAGGTTTTTTAAAAACTATTTTTTTACGAAAAAAAGTATTTAAAATCGCAAAAAAAGCATAAAGCACACTTAAGGGAAAAAGTACAAAAGTAAGGCATTTTTGCCAAAAATTGGGCTTAAAAAAATAATTATCAAGCCAAAGTTCATAATTTTTTTCTTCACTCATTGTTTAAATTTCCAAAATTTCAGGCATTTTTCCCTTAAAAGCATTTTTTTGCATGCGATTTTTTAGCATAGCAATCAAAGAAGGATCAAGCGTTCTTAAAAGTTTTTCATCATTAGTTTCTAAGGCTTTTAGACCTTCATCGATTTTTGCATAAGAAAAACCCAAATCCGCCTCATCGCTTTGATTTTCCCAAAGATCCGCACTTGGAGCTTTTTTGATAAAATTTTCATGCAAGTTAAGGTATTTTGCTAAGGCATAAATTTCACTTTTATAAAGCGATCCTATAGGATTAAAAGCACAAGCTAAATCTCCATAAATCGTACCATAACCCAAAAGTAATTCGCTTTTATTAGAAGTGCCTATAACTAAAGAATTTTTCAAAGCAGAATAATCATAAAGCAAACTCATTCTAATACGAGCTGCAAAATTTCCCAAAGATACTAGAGTGGTATTTTCACTTTGCTTTATAAAAGCATCTAAAATGCTTTGAATTTCTATGATTTTATATTCAAGATTTAAATCCGCACAAAGCCTTAAAGCATCTTCAAGATTGGCTTTGTTTGAAATTTGAGTTGGCATTAAAAGAGCAAAAACATTCTCTTTTAAAGCTCTTTTACAAAGCGTTGCTACCAAAGCAGAATCAATCCCGCCACTAAGCCCCAAAACCACACCTTGACTTTGAGAATTTTTCACTTTTTCTTGTATAAAATCACACATTTTTTCCGTAATCTTTTGCCAATCCATAAAGCTTGCCTTTTAAAAATTTAATGTATAATTATATTTATTTAAGGCAAATTTTTTATTAAAGAGGTAAAAAATGCAAATTATCAAACAAGCTTGTGGAGTTTATGAAACTAATTGCTATATTTTATTTACCCCAAAGGGTGAATTTATCATTGATCCAGGAACTGATGCACTTTTATTTATCAAAAAACATGTAAAAAAACCTTTGGCGATTTTAAATACTCACGGGCATTATGATCATATTTGGGATAATGCTAAGGTTAAAAAAGAATACAACATCCCCATTTATATTCATAAAAATGATGCTTTTATGCTACATGATGATTTCAATCAAGGCTATGATTCTAGCGATGCGGATTTTTTAGTAGATAATGAAGATATTTTAAATATTTGCGGAGTTGATTTTAAATTTCACTTTTTACCAGGACATACACCAGGTTGCACTATGATAGAAATTGTAGGTAAAAATATCATGTTTAGTGGAGATTTTTTATTTTATAGAAGCATAGGAAGATGGGATTTTCCTTATTCAGATGCAAATTTAATGAAACAAAGCTTAGAAAAAGTTATGACTTACAAAGAAGATTTTAAACTTTTGCCAGGACATGGACAAGAAACTACTTTAAAAGAAGAGCAAGTCCATCTACCCTCTTGGCTTAGATATTTTTAAGGTATATTAAAATGGAATTAGATCAAATTTTATTATATGCTTTTATTTTTTTAAATCTTTTTGCCCTTTTTGGTTTATTTTTGGGAAATAAAAAGAAAAATCAATTTAATGATAAAAAATTTTATAAAATCTGCCCATGTAAAAAAATGGCAGAAAATGGATCTTTAAGTACGATTTGTATTTATTCAGCTGTAGGAGGATTTTTTTACAGCGTATTATCTATAGGTTTTATAGGTTTTGGTAATTGGACTTTAAATTTTATTTTTTTACTTGCATTATTAAGTGTTTTTTTAGGGTGGAAATTAAAACTTGATTGAAAAATATTTTTAAGAAAAATCCATTGATTTTTCTTAATTTTTATTTAAAAGTTGTACCACCATCAACGATGAAAGTATGTCCTGTCACCCAACTTGCCTTACTTGAACAAAGAAAAAGACATGCTCCAGCCAAATCTTCAGGCTGCCCCATGCGATTTAAAGGGCTTAAATTTATAGTAGCCTGTTTTACTTCTTCATAATTTGTAAAAGCTCTTAAAGCATCAGTTTCAATAGGCCCACCACTTACGACATTTACACGGATATTTTTTTCTCCAAGTTCAGTAGCCGCATATCTTGCCATAGCTTCTACAGCGGCTTTTGCTGTACCATGACCTGAATAATTTTCTATATACACTAAATTTCCTGTAGATGAGATAGAAATAATGCTTCCACCCCCTACTTTTTCCATCCTTTTAGCTGCTTCTTGTGCGCCCACAACAAAAGCATTTACTGTGGCTGTAAAAATGTTATTAATTCCCTTTGGTTTTAACTTCATAAATTTAGTATAGCCACCTACAACCGCACGTCCTGAAATGATAGCATTTGAGATAAAATAATCCACTCTATCAAAATCCACATCAATTTTTTCAAAAAGTTCTTTATAGGTTTCAGGTTCTAAGATATTAAACTCATAAGCTCTAGCTTTGATTTTATAATTTTTCTCCAAATCTTGAACCATTTCATCAGCAATTTGCGCATTAGAATTATAAGTAAAAGCTATATTTGCACCCACTTTAGCAAATTCATAAACTATAGCTTTGCCTATCCCGCGAGTTCCACCGCTAATCACTAAAGTTTTTCCTTGAAATTCTGTATTCATTAAAATCCTTTGATCTTATATTTTTTCATCACTTCTTCAATTTTAGCAAAATTTTCCTTACTTGGAGAACAAAGAGGAAGTCTAAATTCCAAACTTTCTATCAATCCAGCTAAATACATAGCCGTTTTAATAGGAATAGGATTACTTTCGCAAAATAAAATTTTATTGATATTATAAAGCTCATCATTGATTTTTTTAGCTTCTTTATAATTTTCATCTAAAGCAAAATGAGTTAAAGCGCTAATCATATCGGGTAATAAATTTGAAGTTACTGAAATCACTCCCTTTCCACCATTTGAAAGTATAGGATAATTGATCGCATCTTCCCCTGAAATAAGCATCATTCTAGGTTCGTGTGCAAGCAAATCCACACACTTATCGATATTTCCACTCGCTTCTTTTACTCCATAAATATTTTCACAATCTCTAAAAAGCTTGATAATAGTATCCGTTGAAATTTCACAACCTGTTCTTCCTGGAACATTATATAAAAGCACAGGAATATCTACACTTTGCGCAATAGCCTTATAATGCTCGTAAAGTCCTTGTTGCGTAGGTTTATTATAATACGGTGCCACACTTAAAATCCCATCAGCACCATGCTCTTTAGCAAATTTAGCCAAACCCACTGCCTCATGAGTTGCATTACTTCCCGCACCTGCTAAAACCTTAACTTTAGTTCCTTTACAAGTCTCAACGGCTATTTCTATGCAAGTTCTATGTTCTTCATGGGTTAAAGTTGCACTTTCTCCTGTTGTTCCTACTGGAACTACTGCATCGATGCCATTTTCTATTTGCCTTTTAATCAATCTTGCATAACTTTGCTCATCAACTTTTCCATTTTTAAACGGTGTAATAAGGGCCGTCATTGCCCCAATAATAATATTTTTATCCATTTGAATCCTTTCTTAGAATTACCGTAGTTGAATTTTCTTGAATAAAATATTTTTTAGCACAAGAAATCAAATCTTTTAATTCCAAATTTTGTATATCTTTCTCATAATTTAACAAAGGATTGATATCTCCTCTTGCTAGATATGAACCATAAATATTTGCCACTGCACTAGCATTGTTAAGTGAGAAAATAAAATCGCTTTTGACATTATTTTTCACTCTTTGCAAATCTTTTTGAGAAATTTTACCCATTTTAAGCTTATCAATGATTTTTAAAAGCTCTTTTTCTACTTTTTCTGCATTAACATTGGGGTTACAATTACAAATAAAAATAAATAAATTTTCATCTATACAATCATTAACATAAGCATAATAATCATTGATTAAATTTAATTTATCAATCAAAATTTCACTCATTAAAGAACTTTTCCCACTTCCTAAAAGCTCGGATAAAGCATTTAAAGCAGGTATATCTTTGTGCTTGAAATTTGGAATTTTATAAGCAAGGGCTAATAGTTCAGTATCTAAGTTTTTATGCAAATATATTCTTTTTGCTCCATCTTGCTTAGGCTCTTTTGTGTGAATTTTAGGCATAGTCTTAGTATTTTTAATCTTTTCAAAATGTTTTTTTGAAAGCTCAAAAACTTCTTTACTTTCTATATCGCCACTTACAAGTAAAATCGCATTTTTAGGTTGATAATAAATACTATGAAATTCTTTAATATCTTCAATGCTCCAATTTTCTATATCCTTAAAAAAACCTATAGGAGTCCAATGATAAGGATGATACATAAATGCATGATTAAAAAGTCTAAAATAAAGATATCCCAAAGGATTATTATCTGTTCTCCATCTACGCTCTTCTAAAACCACTGCTCTTTCAGGCTGAAATTCTTCATCTTTTAAATTTAAATTTGCCATAAGTTCTGCAAAAAGTTCCAAAGCTTTATCTAAATTTTTCTTCGCACATTTAATATAATAATGAGTATAGTCAAAACCTGTGCTTGCATTATCCACACCACCAAAACCCTTAACAATCTCATCAAATTCGCCAGCTTTTAAATTTTTAGTACTTTTAAAATTTAAATGTTCTAGCATATGAGCTATGCCGCTTTTTCCCATGATCTCATTTCTTGAACCCACTTTATAAAAAATATCAACGCTAATCACATCGCTATTTTTATTTACAGGTAAAGCATAAACTTCAAGCTTGTTTTTTAATTGAATTTTTTCATAAGCAATCATTTTAAATTTACCCCAACAGCTTCGCTAATGTGTAAAAAACCATCTTTTCTTAAAAGCTCTATAAGATTTTGATTGATATTTTTTACCAAAGAAGGGCCTTTAAAAATCAAAGCTGTATAAACTTGCACTAAATTAGCCCCATTTTTAATACGCTCATAAGCAATATCAGCACTATCAATCCCTCCACTTGCAATAAGCAAGGTTTTGCCAAAAAGAATTTTAGCTACTTCTTTGAAAAAAATACCACTTTTTTCCGTAATCAGCCTTCCGCTAATACCACCAAAAGTACGATTATTATCTAGCAAGCTATAATCAACACTAGTATTGGCTAATATAAACCCATCTGCACCTTTTTTAATGGCATTTTCACATAAATTTAAAGCATCATCTATTTTCATATCAGGAGCAATTTTTATCAAAATAGGCTTAGAAGTGATTTTTTTGGCTTCTTCAAGCAAGGTATTTAAAAAATCATCATTTTGCAACTCTCTTAAATTTTTAGTATTAGGAGATGAGATATTAACGATAAAATAATCACACAAATCCTTAAAATCTCTAAACAAAGTAAAATAATCCTCCAAGGCTTTATCATTTGGAGTGATTTTATTTTTCCCTATATTTACCCCTAAAGGCAAAACAAAAGGATAAGTTTTTGCAAGTCTTAAAGCAATCTTTTCAGCACCTTCGTTGTTAAAACCCATAGCATTTTGTATACTTTCTTGTTTTACAAGTCTAAATAGGCGTGGCTTTTCATTGCCTTCTTGAGGTTTTGGAGTAAAAGTTCCCACTTCTAAAAAACCAAATCCTAAAGCACTCAAAGGTCTTATCATAGTGGCATTTTTATCAAAGCCTCCTGCTAAACCTACAGGATTATTAAAATCAAGTCCAAGTAAATTTTGCCTTAAACTCTCATCATCAACTATATATTTGTGTGCTAAAAAACTTAAAGCTCCTGGAAAACTAGCACTTAAAGCCCTTAAGCTATATTCAACCAAAGCATGTGCATGCTCAGGGTTTAACTTAAAAAGTAAAGGTTTTATCATTTCATAAGCCATTTTTTAATCCTTTTTGAAATTCTAACTAAAATTAACTAAAGCTAGGCTTTGTTTTTTCTTTGCTTTTAAATTTTTGATACAAAGAACAAGTTTGCAAAAGCTCTTCATCTTTACCTATTGCCAATACCTTGCCCTTATCCAATACTACTATTTTATCTGCATTTTCTATAGTGCTTAAACGATGTGCAACCACTAAAATCAATCTATCTTGTTTTAAATTTTCTATAGTTTTAACTATTGCTTTTTCACTTTCATTATCCAAAGCTGAAGTTGCTTCATCAAAAATAAGCACATCAGGATTTTTATATAAAGCTCTAGCGATTGCTATTCTTTGTTTTTGCCCTCCACTTAAGTTCTTACCATGTTCTTTCACTTCAGCCCAAATCCCACCCATTTCTTTAACAAATTCATAGGCATTGGCCAATTTTAAAGCTTGGATGACTTTTTCTTCTTCTAACTCTTCGCTATAAGCAATATTTGCAGCAAAACTATCATTAAAAAGATAAATATTTTGCGTTACAAGTCCTATTTTAGCATGTAAGCTTTCTATGGTAAAAGTGCTAATATCTTCTTGATTGAGTAAAATTTTACCTTTTTGCTTTTCATAAAAATACATCAAAAGATTAATAATAGAAGATTTACCACCCCCACTTGTCCCTACAAGAGCAAGCATTTGCCCTTTAACAAAATCAAAATTTACGCCTTTTAAAACACTTTTATGCGGATTTTCATAAGCAAATTCAACATTTTCAAAGCTAATTTTTTCAATGTTTTTTAATTCTTTGCTTCCACCTTTAATTTGAGGTTCTAAATCCAATAAATAAAAAGTTCTTTCACTTGCCGCAACAGCACCTTGAAGTTTTCCATATAAAGACGAAAGACGCTTTAAAGGAGTATATATCGCAAAAAGTGCCGAAACAAAACTGATAAAACTTCCCACACTCATAGAACCATTGATAACCTCTCTACCCCCTACAATAATCACCACAGCAACCCCAACAGAACCCATCATATCCATTAAAGGACTTGTAAGTGCATCAATACGTGCGGATTTTAGGTTTAATTTACATAAAGTATCATTATGCTTAGCAAATTTATCACTTTCTTTTTTTTCATTATCATTAGCTTTGATCAATTCAATATTTGAAAAAATTTCACCCAAATAAGAAAGTAAATCCGAATTTGTTTCTTGTATATTTCTTGCATATTTTTTAAGTTTTTTAGCAAACCATACCAAAGGAAAAATAGCTAAAGGCAAAATCACTAAAGCAAAAAAAGCCAAAGTAGGACTTTGATACAAGACTACCGCAAGCAGTCCTATAGCAGTTAAAAGCTCTCTAAAAAAATCAGGAATAATGTTTGATACTATGCTTTGAAGTGCATTAATATCATTAGTACAACGACTTACAAGCTCTCCGCTTCTATAGCGTTTAAAAAAATCCATATCCAAGCGTAAAACATTTTTCAAAACCCTAGCACGCAATACTCTTAACATATCTGTTCCTATAAAGGAAACATAAAAACTTTGTAAATAAGTTCCAAGATTTTTAAAAAAATACATCAATACTAGCAAAAAAGGCACTGTATAAAGTAAAGCTTCATTTTTTTCAACGAAAATATAATTTAAAATAGGCTCTAAAGCATAAAAACTTCCAGCAGTTCCTCCGCTTGCTAAAATCATACCGAAAATAGCTATAGCAAATTGTTTCCAATATCTTTTATAAAAGGGCTTAAAGCGTATTAAAACCTCTTTTAAATTCATCTCATTATGCATTTATTTTCTCCCAAATTGTTCCATTTGGAGTATCTAAAAGAGTGATTTTTTTACTACTTAATCGCTCTCTTATTGCATCAGCTGTGTTAAAATCTTTGTTTTTCTTAGCCTCAGTTCTTTCTAAAATTAACTTTTCAATTTCTTCTCGTTCTTCTTTGCTTACACCCCATTGAAAATATAAAGTTGTATCCATAAAACCAAAGCCAAAAATTTTAGCTAGCTCGCTTAAAGCTTCTTTGATATTTTGTTTTAAAATTTTATTTTTGCTTTCTTTATCCAACTCTAAATTTGCACTACTGATAAAATCATCCAAAAGAGCTAAGGCTTTAGAAATATTTAAATCATCATTTAAAATCTCTAAAATTTGCTTAGCAATTTCGCTTTTTATTTCAATATCATTTAAAACATCAAAATCAGAAATTTCACCTAAATCCAATCTTTTTTTAAGGCGATAAAATTTATCTAAACGTTTTTTAGCATTTTCTAAATCCGATAAAGAATAATTAAAATGAGATCTATAATGAGAACTCAAAAGATAAAATCTTAAAGCCTCGCCCATAAATTCTTTTAAAGCATCTTTTATGAAAAAACTATTATTTAAACTTTTACTCATTTTTTCACCATCGATTTTTACAAAACCATTGTGAAGCCAAATATTTGCTAATTTTCTCTTACATCCACAACGACATTGCGTAGCTTCATTTTCATGATGAGGAAAAAGCAAATCTATCCCTCCAGCATGTATATCAAGAGTATTTTCAAAAATAGAATCAATCATAGCAACACATTCAGTATGCCAACCTGGACGCCCTTTGCCAAATTCACTTTCGTAAAAATTTTCATCAAATTTCCAAAGCACAAAATCGCTTTCATTTCTTTTTTGCACTTCATTACTTAGACGAGAGATATTTTCTTCTAAATTGCGATTTGATAAGCTTAAATATTTTTCATCTTTACTTGTATCAAAATAAATTCCATCTTCTAGAGTATAAACAAACCCATCCTTAGCAAGCTTTTTAATCAAATCAAGCATAGCTGTTATATAATGCGTTGCACGAGGTTTAAAATCAGGATCTAATACATTTAAAACCCTCATATCCTCTTCATAACTTTTGATATAAAATTCCGTAATTTCCTCTAAAGTTTGACCACTTTGAGCCATTTTTTTCAAAATCTTATCATCAATATCTGTATAATTTCTAGCAAATTTTACCCTATTGCCCTGAGCAAGTAAAACCCTACGCAAAAGATCAAAACAAACACTACTTCTTGCATGTCCTAAATGTGCATCATCATAAACCGTAGGCCCGCATAAATAAATACTAATATCTTTTTTATCAAGTTTTATTTTCTCTTTTGTTACACTGTCTAATAATCTCATTAAAAAACTCCTTTAAAACTTGTAAAAATTCCTATAAAAAAACTTAAAATATAAGGTTTAACCAAAATAAGTAAGATTGTAAAAATAATCAAAGCAACTATAACCAATAAGCAAATTTTAATAGATATTAAAGCAAAAAATTTCTTAAAACCAAATTCTTTGATATTAGCTCCAAGCAAATAAAAAGCACTAATAGAGCTTGAAAGTGCTACTGCAATAACCTTTAAACTTTCATCTTTAATCAAAAATATAAAAGCCATAGAACATAAAGCACTGATAATTAAAGATTTTACCGCGATCCAAGCTGCTGTTTTTTGTTTAAATTTTGCATAAAGCCACAAAGAAAAAAGCTTTTGCAAACCAAAAGGTAAAAGCCCTATAAGATAAGCAATCAAAACATAAGCCGTAATTACACTATCTTCGTGAGTGAAATTTCCTCTTTCAAATAAAAGTTTTGAAATTTCCAAAGCAAACACAGAACCTACAATACTAGAAGCAATAAGCAAAATGCTTAAAAGTGCTAATGCTCTTTGCATAAATTTTAAAGCTAAATTTTCTTGACCACTTTTTAAATGTTTTAAAATTTTTGGAAAAGAAACTTGAGTTAGAGCGATAGCAAAAAGTGCAAGGGGGAGTTGGAAGACACGATTTGCATAATAAAGATAAGAAATACTCCCGCTCATTAAAAAACTAGCTATGGTTGTATCAAGCAATGAGCTAAATTGAGTCGCAGAAGAACCTAAAACTCCATGAAAAAAATTGCCATAAAAACCTTGTAATTTCGCCTTAGCTTTTTTAAATTTTATACTTAAAGCCATAGCACGGATTACAGGATTGTTTTTTAAAACAAGCAAATGTAAAATAAGCTGTGCTACCCCACTTAAAACCGTTGCATAAGAAAAATAATAAAGTGTATTTTGCGGTGCATTTTTATCCACAAAAAAGGCAGCTATAACAATACTTAAGTTAAATAATGCCGCAGAAAAAGAGGTAATGAAAAATTTTTGTCTATAATTTAAAATAGCTCCTAAAAAAGTAACTAAAAAAATAAAAAACAAATACCAAAAATTAATCGCCACCAAAGGAGCTGCTAAAGCTATAGTATCTGCGTTAAACCCAAAAGCAAAAAGCTTAGTAAAAAAAGAGGAGAAAAAACTTACCAAAAGACAAAATAAAAAAACTATAAGGCTAAATTGCATCATTACACTAACGCAAAAAGCTCCTTTTTTTTTCGCTTTTACAAAATTAGGCAAAAAACTTTGTCCAAAAGCTCCTTCTGCAAAAATTCTTCTAAAAAAAGCAGGCATTTTTAAAGCCACAAAAAAAATATCACTATAAAGCCCTGCTCCTAAAAAAAGTGCTATTAAAACATCTCTAGCAAGCCCTAAAATTCTTGAAAATAAAATTCCTAAAGCATTGATAATAAAATTTTTAAATACTAAACTCTTCATTAATTTTTTTCATAAATTTCAAAATATAAAGAGAACTATTTTAACTAAAATTGATTAAAAATTGACTATAATTACATTCTTAATTTTTTACAAGGGGAAAGTTTTGGCTTTGGATGAAAAAATTATTGCCTATACAGAAAATCCAGCTCGAGAGCTTTTAAGCGTAACTTCACGAACAAACCTTAGCTTAAATGAGCTTGATTTTAGTTTATTGGCATTTTCTACACAATATCGCTTTGGAGATTTAGAATGGGAAAAAATCTCTGAAAAAGAATTAACTCTTTTTGATAAAGATGAAATTTTTTTAAAAAACGATCTTCAAATCAAGCAAGAATACAAAATAGAAATTTTCCATGGTATAAACCAAAGCAAAGCATCTCAAGCAGTCAAACTAGTTGCGAATAAAAATTTAACCAAAATAATTGCTCAAATTGATTTTACAAATTTAGACTTTCATGAAAAACTAGCACTAGAACTTTTGCAAAATATTTATAAAAAGATGTTGAAACTTAAATTTTTAATAGGTATCCGCATTTTTGATTTTAAGAAAAATTTAATGTCTTTTTGCAGCCAACATAAAAACACTCCTTTAAATAAAACTATACAAATCACCGTTGCACAAGGTATTGATCCTATAGAAAGTCAAGATGAATCCCTGATCTTGACTTATAAAGAAAAAACCAAAAACTACACTATCGATGAAAAACGCTCAGGTATTATTGTTGTTGATGAAAATGAAGTTGTTTTAAAACACGCCAAATTTAAACAAGGTAAAGAAGGAAAAGACTTAAATTTACACACCTTAAAAGTTTTAGCCGCAAATGAAAATAAAGTTAAATTTTCTTGTTCTTCAGCTTTTAAACAAGTAGAGCAAGATGGATACACAGAATATATAGCTTTAAAAAAAGGTTATGTAGTACAAGATGGTGAAAAATTTGATATTGCCAATGAACTAGATTTTAATGGAGTAGATTTTAAAAATATAGGGATTATAAGAGCTGGACTAGACAAAAATGTCAAAATCAATATAAAATTTCTTTCAGAAGTAAAAGATGCTGTAAATTCTGGCGTTGGGATAGAATGTGAAGAATTAAATGTAGTCGGAAGCGTAGGAAGCAACACTCAACTTAATGCCACCAAAATGAAAATTGAAGGCACTACACACTCTAAAGCCAAAATTCAAGCCAAACAAGCCTATATAAAAACTCATAGAGGATTTGCAGAAGCCGAAATTTTAAATATAGATTTGCTCGAAGGTGGAACAATCAAAGCCAAAGAAGTGAGAATTAAAAAAAGTTTAGGCGGAAATATACAAGCTGATAAAATCTATATAGAAAATTTAGAAAGTAATAATTCTTGTGTGTTTTTTGAAAACACCACAATAGAACGCATTAACGGGGATAACAATAAATTTCATGCTAAAATTAAAACTCTTGATAAAAATTATGATGAAGAATTTGCTATTTTAGGAGAGCAAATTTCTAAGTTAAATCATAAAATAAATAAAATAAGACAATACATTTTATCAAGCAAAAATGGAATTTTAAGCGTTGAAAAAAAGATAACAGAACTTAAAAATCAAGGTCAAAATGTTCCTGTACAATACGAAAAAGCCCTAAAAGATTTCTCTTTGCAAAATCTTGAATTAAATAAACTACAAAATGAAGAAAAAGAACTTCTTGAACGCAAAAAATCTTTACAATTAGAATTAATCAATTTGCAAAAAATGCTTTTTGAAGCAACTTTTATAAATAAAAGTGGCAAATGGACTGATATGAATGAAATCAAATTTTCACTTCTAGAGCCTAAAGAAGATATTTTTTACTCTTCATTTGTTAATGAAAGTGCTAAATTTATAGGCATTAAAAAAGTCATACAAAACAACCAAGAAAGTATAGAAATACATAAAAAATTAGATTATGAAGAAAAGGATATAGCATGGTTGTCGGCATCGAAGGAATAATCACAAAAAAAGAACCTACTTTTATCATTGTTAAATGCGCTAGTGGTTTAAGCTATGGGATATTTATTTCGCTTTTTTGTTCTGCTAAAATTCAAACTCAAGAAAAGCATGAGTTTTTTATCACTCAAATCATCAAAGAAGATTCTAATAAATTTTATGGCTTTTTGGATAAAGATGAACAAAAAATGTTTGAAATGCTTTTAAAAGTCAATGGAGTGGGTGCAAATACTGCTATGGCGGTATGCTCTAGTCTTGATGTAAATTCTTTTTACAAAGCGTTAAGTTTGGGCGATGAAAGCGTGCTTAAAAAAGTACCTGGCATAGGTCCAAAAAGTGCAAAACGCATTATAGTAGAACTTTCTGACACAAAAACCAAACTTGAAAATGTAAGCGATGATAAAAGCGAAGCCTTAGCCGCACTTCTTACTCTAGGCTTTAAACAAGAAAAAATCATAAGTGTTTTAGCAAGTGCTCAAGCAACAAGCACAAGCGAACTCATCAAAGAAGCTCTTAAAAAACTAGGATAAAGGAATAAAATGAAATTTGCAATACTTTTTGGCGGAAATTCTTATGAACATGAGATCAGTATAGTAAGTGCTGTAGTACTTAAAAAAGTTATCAATCAAAATTTAGAATTTATTTTTTGTGATGAAGAAAGAAGATTTTATCATATCCCAAGTGAAAAAATGAATTCTAAAACTTTTAGCACCAAAGCTTATAAAAAAGAAAAAGAACTTTTCATCAAACAAGGAGGTTTTTTTAGCAAAGGCTTTTTAAAAGAAAATAAACTAGAGTGCGAATGCGTGATCAATCTTATCCATGGTAGAGATGGAGAAGATGGAAAAATTGCGGCTTTATTTGAGTTTTATTCTATTAAATTTATAGGACCTAGGCTTGAAGCTAGTATATTATCTTTCAACAAAGAACTTACCAAACTTTATGCCAAAAGCGTTGGAGTAAAAACACTTGATTATACCATGCTAAGAAAAAATCAAAACTCTAAAGAAAAGCTTAATTTTCCTTGCATTATCAAACCTGCAAGACTTGGAAGTAGCATAGGTATTAGTATAGTAAAAGATGAAAAAGATTTAGAATACGCCAAAGATGTGGGTTTTGAATTTGATAATGATCTTGTAGTGGAAGAATTTAAAAACAATATCAAAGAATACAATCTTGCAGGATGTATGATCAATGATGAGTTTGTTTTTTCCATCATAGAAGAGCCAAAGAAAAAAGAATTTTTAGACTTTGAACAAAAATATCTTAGCTTTTCAGGACACAATGAACTTATAGAAGCGGATTTAAGCGAAGAATTAAAAGAAAAACTCGAAGACAGTTTTAAAAAGATCTACAATCCTTTGTTTAAAGGTGCTTTAATACGCTGCGATTTTTTTATACTGGATAATGAAACATATTTAAATGAAATCAACCCAAATCCTGGTTCTTTGGCTAATTATCTTTTTAAAGATTTTAATACCACTTTAAACGCTTTAGCTGATCAAATTTCACTTGAAAAAATGATAAAAATCAACTACAACTTCCTTCACTCCATCAACGGACAAAAAGGAAAATTATAAGCTTTTAAGTCAAAATACGCTAAATTATACATAAAATTTAGCGTATTTTAGGAAGAAAAATGCTCTCTTTTAAACAAGATGAAATTTACACTGCCACCGAGGTGGTAAGAAATTTTAGCCCCATTATGGAAAAACTCAAAAAAAGTGAAAGTGGAAAAATAGTTATTTTAAAAAATAACAAATTTGAAGCTGTAATGCTTAGTATGAAAGAATTTGAACGCTTACAAAATGCCATGCAACTTTTAGAAAATATCTACAAAAATCAAAAGGCTTAAAATGGCTCAAACTCAACTTTCTTATAAAAACAAAACTTATCAAATTTCTTATGAAATTTTAGGCGATCTTTCCTTACCGCAAATACTTATCTTACACGGCTGGGGAGCTAATAAAGAACTTATGAAGCAAAGTTTTTGTCCTTTTTTAAAAGATTTTTGTCAAATTTATATGGATTTGGCGGGTTTTGGAAATTCAAGCGTGGAAGAAATTTTAAACACTCAAGATTACGCCAATATCACAGAACTTTTTTTAAAACAAAAAAAACTCAATGTCTGTTTTTTCATGGGGCATTCTTTTGGTGGAAAAGTAAGTACCCTACTCGCAAAAGAAAAAGACACCCTAATCTTACTTTCAAGTGCGGGAATTTTGGCTAAAAAATCCCCAAAAGTGCGTTTTAAAATCCGTATTTTTAAAATTTTAAAACTCTTTGGTTTGGGAAAATTTTATCGCTATTTTGCTAGTAAAGATGGAGCAAATCTTAGTCCTATGATGTATGAAACCTTTAAAAGGGTTGTTGATGAGGATTTTAGTGAAATTTTTGCCAAGCAAAAGGCTAAAAGCTTGGTTTTTTGGGGGAAAAGCGATGAATCTACGCCTTTGTATTGTGGTGAAAAAATGCATCAATTTTTAAAAAATAGCACTTTTTATCCTTTAGAGGGAGATCATTTTTTCTTTTTAAAACATTCTGCTTTCATAGCTCAAAAAATTAAGGAAATTTAAATGCTTGTCAATACTCTTTATTTTATCAATTCTTTATTTTTTAATTTTTGTATAGCTTTTTATCTTATGAGTGCTTTACAATGGTATTCTTATAAATTTAAACGCGTGTTTTTTCATTATCATAAACCTTTGTGGCATTTGTATTTTTTATTTATTCCTTATTTTTTATTCTTAGCTTTTCCTTTATACTCTTTGGCATATTTTGCATTGATCCATACTCCGATTTTGTATTTTTGGAACAAAGGTATAGATAAAAAGCTTGTTTTTACAAGTAAGGTTAAATGGTTTTTTGTTTTTGTTTTTGTTTATAATGCTATTTTTGCTATCCTTGCTTTGCGTTTTTCTTTTCTTTTTAATCTTTTTAGCCTTCCTTTTGCTTTATTTAGTCTTAAAATTTATGAGTTTTTTACAAATTTATATTATAAAAAACAAGCCAAAGCCAAACTAAGAGCCAATGAAAATTTAAAAATCATACTCATTACCGCAAGTTTTGGAAAAACAAGTATTAAAAATTTTTTATACGAACTTTTAAAAGATGACTTTAAAAGCTACAAAACACCACGCTCTGTCAATACCTTGCTAGGCATAGTTGCTGATATCAACACCAATTTAAGCCAAGATACTCAAATTTACATAGCTGAAGCAGGTGCTAGACTTAAAGGCGATATTGATGAAATCACGCGTTTTTTACAACCTCACATCAGCATAGTAGGAGAGATAGGCAATGCACATTTAGAGTATTTTAAAAGTGTTGAAAATATCCGATCAACCAAACTTGAAGCCTTAAATTCCAAAAGACTAGAAAAGGCTTTTTTACACTCTAGCACCCAAAAAGAAGAAGATAAGCTCATCAACCTTTATGATGATAAATTAAGTCTTATTCATTCAAGTCTTGAAGGTTTAGAATTTAAAATCGATATAGAAAATAAATCCTATGATTTTAAAAGTCAAATTTTAGGGGATTTTAATGCGCAAAATCTTTGTGTTTGTATACTTTGTGCTCATTATCTTGGCATAAAACTAGAAAAAATTCAAAAGCAAGTTTTAAATATAAACTCCGTAGAACATCGCTTGCAAGTGCTTTCAAGAGAGCCTAAATTTATCATAGATGATGGTTTTAATGGAAATTTTAAAGGTATGAGCACAAGCTATAAACTTTGTAAAAGCTATAAAGGACGCAAAGTTTTAGTAAGTCCTGGTATAGTGGAAGTAAGCGAAGAAGAAAATATAAAACTTGCTAAAATCATCAATGAGTGTTTTGATCTTGCTATCATTAGTGCACAAATCAATGCTGAAATTTTCAAAAAAGAGTTAAAAATAAAAACCATTATACTTAAAGAAAAGAGTCAGCTAGTTCAAACTCTAGCTAAAGAAACAAAACACGGAGATTTAATACTCTTTTCAAACGATGCACCTAGCTTTATGTGATTCGCATAAGTATTTGCAAATGTCATCATTTTCAATTTGACTTCGTGCAAATACTTCTTTAAACCCTAGTCTGCCCTATAAGATTATTAAGTCTATCCATTATATTATTTACAAAAGAATTTATACTTTCATTACTTGCTTTCCAGCCATTAGCTTTTGCTTGATTAAATTCTCTATCAAACCAAGCTCCACCATAACCTATACTTGTATTTTGCCAAGCAACCCCTTTTTCCATTGCATATATATCTGCATCAAGCCAGCCATCTTGTGCATAACCTTTTAATAAACTTGCAAAATCAACTTTGCCTGTCATGATGTCATCTAAGGAAGTTAATGATCCATCAAAGCTTTCTTTGGCCATAGCTTCAGCATAAGACTTAGCTATAGGATTTAATGTTGCACTACCTTCTCTTGGCGATACACCCGTTGATTTTAAAAAACTCATAAACAAAGCCTCTTTAGAGTAACTTCCATCTTCATTTTGTGGATAAACTGACATATCAGGATTAAAAGTATCTATTGCAGTGTCTTTATCTAAATTTTGAGTTTGCATACTTTGCGGAGTGAAATTTAATGGTTGTAAGCCTATATTAATATGCCCAAACATTCCTAATTGTTCTGCTTCATTATATTGCTCTTGTGTATTATAATAGTTTGTTATTGTTAGCTTATCATAATTTTTCGGCATAATACCTATAGTTTTATCAGATGATAATTCACTAATTCCCTTAGGCATAGAATTTATATCTGTTTCAGTGAAACTTGTTTTATTGGTATCATTAAAAGTATGATTAACAATTTGATTAAATTGATTATAGTATTGTTTTATGGTTTCAGCCATATCTATGTTTGTATAATATTTATCTATACCTAAATATTTTTTTATATCTGAAGTATAAGAGTTATTTTCAGCCTTCCTCTCTATCTCATCCAAAGTAGATTTATATATCTTAAAATCTTCAGGTAATCCTGCAGCTTTGTTAAAATCACTTCCCATATAGCCATCTTTATCTACACTATAACCATAGGCTGTATTATTACTTATATCTGCTTGTTTATATTTTAGAGTATAAATAGAGTTTTTAAATTCACTTGATATATCATAATTAGGAGAACTTGTCTTACTACTTATACTAAAATTAGTGTTATTGCTAGTATTTGTTGTATTAGTAGAATTTAATACTTCACTTCTTGCTAGAGTTTGTGAATTTGCATTTTGAATTTCATTTAATTTACTAGCATTTTGTTTTAAAAAAGCATTAGCAAAACTTATTTTAGAATTCTTTATTAGCTTTACTTTGTGAAAGTATAGAATTATAATTTGAGTTATCATTGATGCTAAAGATACTCATATTAATTCCTTTGATTTAGATTTTTTTGCCTTCAATCTAAATATATTAAAATAATATAAGCAAAATCTGTTTCGTTTTGGGGTGAAAAGAAAATATTTATCACACCAAAGGTAAGGTAAAATAAAAATTCTTAGGATCGCTTTGAAAACTTAACTCTCCCTTATGGGCGTTTATGATTTCTTTAGAAAGAGACAAGCCAAGCCCATTGCCTTTAAGTTTTGTTGTTTTAAAAGCTTCAAAAACCAATTTCTCATCTTTTATTTCACAACCATTATCATACACTCTGATACATATTTTTTCATTATCACAACTTGCTAAAATTTTAATCATAGGCTTTTCACATTCGCTTTCTTCTATCGCATCAATAGCATTATAAATCAAATTTTGCAAAACCAAACCAAGAAGAGCTTTATCAGCACAAATCTGCTTATCCAAAAAAGATATTTCAAAGTCTATTTGAGAAGTGAAATTATAAGAGTTAATAGCACTTTCACACTCTTCTTTTAACTCTAAAAGATTAAAATTTAAAGCATTGATGTGCACACCCTTAGTAAAAAGTAAAGTTGAATTTACGATACGCTCTACTCTAGCAATAGCCTTTTGGATTTCAAGAACTATATGCTTATTTTTAAGCTCACTACGAGCAAAAAGAGTTGAAGCAAGCAAAGATATAGATCCAATAGGATTTCTTATCTCATGTGCCAAATGAGCCGCTACACTACCCATGCTTGCAAGCCTTTCATTGCGTTTTTCATCGCTAATATCTGTAGCTGAAACTATAGTTTTTTCATTATGTGCTATGATTTTTACCGCATAAAACCTACCTTCAAATTCAAGCTCATCGCGAATTTTATCAAGACTAATGATACTAAGTAATTTTGGATTTTTCAAGGCTTCTTGATTTTGTAAAATAATATTTTTTTCTTTATCTAAAATCCAAAGTGCACTAGGCAATACCTCTATAATCTCATCAACCATTGCGCGTAAGGAATTATAGTTTTCATTTAAAGTTTTGTATTCATTTTCTATTACATAAGTTTGTTCTATAAGACTTTCTAAGCCTTTTTGTAGGGTTTCTTTTTCATTTGAGTCTAAACTTTTTAAAATACTTTCATTCATTTATCATTCCTCTAATAAAATCTTAAAATCATTCAAATCAAGTAAAAGCAAATTCTGTTCGCATATTTTATCAAATTCCTTGCTAAAACCATTTTTTGAGATTATAATGTAATAATTTGGAGCCAAATTTAAAGACTTTGCTTTTGATTTTAAAAGATTTAAAATATTTTTACAAATTTTTTTATTTTTAAATTTAACTTCTCCGACAAAACACAAATTTTCATCTTGATAATAAAGATCAAGTTCTAAATTCTTATCCCAGTAGCTTTGCACTCCATTGATATTGAATTTTTTCTCAAGCAATTCTCTAGAAAGTTGTTCAAAACAAAAACTTTGATAAAGCTCAAATTTTTCCTTAATGCATTCTAAAACTTCTTTATAACGATTTTGCAAAATAAGCTTTTCATTGGGCTTTAAAAAATAAAAAAAGAAACGAGTAAAATGGTTGCTAAATATAATCTTATCTTGGACAACATAAGATCTTAGTTCTTTTTTGATTTTTTGTCTTTTATCTTTTATTTTTTTAGCTTCCTTGCTATACTCAAGTTTTATTATACCTGTTTCTAAAAGATATTTAAGTGTAGATAAAGCTTTAAAATGCTGAATTTTTCTATTGATAGAAAAACGCTTGCGATTGTTTTTAGCTAGCAAAGTAAGAGCATAAGAACTTGTTTCATCCAAGGCGAAATAACTTTTAATTTTTAGATAATCATCAAGCAAAATTCGCTCTATATTTGTAAATACATCGTCTTCAAAATTTAAAATGTTTAATTTTTCAAAACCTTCAAACACACTATAAAAATCAAAAAGCTTACTTAAAGACAAATTCTTATGCAAATCTACAAAGTTCTTAAATTTTATATTTTTCCTTTTATAAAGCATTTTTATAGTATAATTTTAGCAAATTTTTATAAGGATTGTATTTGCAAATTTCAGATTTAAAAAAAGAATTGATCTTAAAAAAAGGTATTTTGCATTTTGACTTCACAGCAAGTGCTTTAGCTCTAAAATGTGTAGAAAAAGAAATTTCAAAAATTCTTCCAACCTATGCAAACACACATTCTGATAGCTCTTTAAATTCTTTTAAAACTCAACAAACTTACGAACAAGCAAGAAAAGATATAAAAAAAAGTTTATCATTAGATGAAAATTTTGCCCTTATAGCCTGCGGAACAGGATCAAGCAGTGCTATTAAAAAATTTCAAGAATTGATCGGCATTTACATTCCCCCTCTTGTAAAAGAAAGATATTTTACGCAAATTGATAAAAATACCTTACCTTTAGTTATCGTAGGGCCTTATGAGCATCATTCTAATGAACTTTCATTTCGAGAAGGCTTGTGCGAATGTATTAGAATTCCCTTGGATAAAAATGGGGAAATTGATTTTGATTTTCTAGAAAAAACTTTACAAAAAAACAAAAAAAGAAAAATAATCGCTAGCTTTTCTTTAGCTTCAAATGTTACTGGGATATTAAGTGATTACAAACGCATTTCTGAAATGGTTCGTAAATTTAAAGGGATAGTTGCTTTTGATGCATCTAGTTTTATTCCCTATAAAAACATATCTTGTCAATACTATGATGCGTTGTTTATAAGTTCTCATAAATTAATCGGTGGTATTGGCGGTTCTGGACTTTTAGCTATCAAAAAAGATCTTTGTGGAAACAAGCCTAGCTTTGCAGCAGGTGGAACTGTGGGCTATGTTTCTCGCACTTCACAATGCTACCTTTGTAATGAAGAAGCTTTAGAGGAAGGAGGAACACCTGGAATTTTACAACTCATTCGCGCTAGCTTGGCTTTTAAAATCAAAGATTCTATAGGGGTTAAAAATATAGAAAAAAAAGAAGAAATTTTAAAAGATTATTTTTTTGAAAAACTAAAAACTATACCTAATTTAATTTTATACGCAAAGAATTTAAAAACCCGATTGCCTATTTTTGCTTTCAATATCAAAGGAATTTCTCCTTTTGATATCGCTTACGAACTTAGTAAAAAATACCACATAGAAACACGCGCTGGATGTGCTTGTGCTGGGCCTTATGGTCATGATTTGCTAGGCTTAAAAGATAATCAAAAACTTAAAACAAAACCAGGTTGGTTAAGAATAAGCTTGCATTATACGCATGAAAAAGAGAATATTGATTATTTTTTTAATGCTTTAAATAAAACTATAGTAAAATTATCGCATTAAAATATTATAGTTTTATTATTATGTATAAAAATTCTATCTTCAAAAACCAAATCAAGTGCTTTTGAAAGAACATCTTTTTCTATATTTCTACCTGCTTGCTGCATATCTTGCCAAGTAAATTCATGGTTTACAGGTAAAACAGCTTGAGTGATAATAGGACCTTCATCAAGATTATTATTTACAAAATGTGCCGTAGCTCCAATTATTTTAACCCCTCTTTCAAAGGCTTGTTTATAAGGATTTGCTCCTATAAATGCAGGTAAGAAAGAATGGTGAATATTTATAATCTTACCTTCAAAATGCCTAACAAAATCAGGAGATAAAATTCTCATATATTTTGCCAAAACCAAATAATCAAATTTATATTGTTCAAGACATTTTAAAATCTGATTTTCTTGCTCTTTACGATCTAAATTTTCAGCGCTGATAAAATGATAAGGAATTTCAAATTTCTCAACTAAATCCTTTAAAGAGTTGTGATTTGAAATCACAGCTTTGATATTTGCTTCAAGTTCGTTACTATAATGCTTTATTAGCAAATCTCCTAAACAATGACTTTCTTTAGTAGCAAAAACAACAATATCTTTTTTTCTCTTCTCGCAAAGCTCTATCAAGGCTTCTTGTCCAAGCATAGCCTCAAGCGTTCCTATAAAAGCTTCTTTATCAAACTCACCTTCTAAAAGAGCACGAAAAAAAAACATTCCTTCGCCTACAAATTCATCGTTTTTTACTATATTGATATGATATTTAAAAATAACATCAGAAATTCTATAAATTAAACCTTTTTGATCTTTGGTGCAAATTTTTAATACAGAAATCATTTAGCTAAACCTTTTATATATTCTTTTAATTCATTCTCTCTTGCTTCTTGAAGCTTTAAACCAAGAATTTTACCACAAAATCCAGCATTTATGAAATCTTTTGCTAAAATTTTACTTTCAAACTTATTCTCATAAAGCCCTAATCTTTTAGCTTGCTCAATACGCTTTTTACTCCAAAGTCCAAGCCATTCCTTCAAAGGCATTTCAAAAGCAATTTTTGCTAGTTCAAAATCACTTATATCATCAAGATAAAAAGCTTGATTTGCGTATTTTAGGTATTCTTTTTTAAGTTTGGTTCTTTTAAAAAATATATCTTTTTCTAAATTAAAAAAATTCAAATACAAATACAAGAATAAAGCATCGCTTTTTACAAATTCTCTACTTTGTCTGAGTAAATTTTGAAATTCCAAACTCATAAAAACACTCTCAAAGCCAAAAATCTGTTTTTCTAAGCCAAGTTCTTGTAAATATCTATAGCCGACATCAAGTCTAGGACTTTTAAAGAATTTACAAAGCTCCGCATTGATCCTATCTTTGCTAAGATCAGTTATATCCATACTTTGCATCAATTTCAAGCTTTCACTAGTTATCTTAAAGTTAAACCTTGAGGCAAATACTACTGCTCTTAATACCCTTAAACTATCCTCTTGAAAGCTTTGTTTATCAATATGCCTTAAAAAGCCTGCTCCTAGATCTTTTAATCCTCCGTAAAAATCTAAAAACTCATCGTTAAAAAGATTAATCATCATAGAATTTATGGTAAAATCACGTCTTTTGGCGCCAAGTTTTTCATCATTGCAAATTTGAACTTCAAAACCTTTATGTCCATAGCTTATTTTGTTTTCAGTTCTAGCAAGAGCTAAATCATAATTTTTAAACTTACACACAAAAAAACTTTTTCCAAAGCCTTGTGCGCCCAATTTTTGCATAATCTTTTCAAAATCTTTAGGTTTTATATCATAAAGCTCTATATCATAGTCACAAATTTTTAAGCCTAAAAACAAATCCCTAACGCTACCTCCAACCAAATACACTCGTTTGGTATAAGGCTTTAAAAACTCAGCAATAAACTGTAAATCGGGATTATTTTTTAAGCTTATCTTCGATATTTGCAAGCAAAAACTCTAAAAAATTTATGGTCAAGTTTAACCTATTTTCAAGATCATCTTTTTTTATGCTATTTAAACCTTCAAAAAGAACTAAAATTCTCTCTCTAAGATGTTTTAAAAAAATATCCTCATTAAGCGTTTGAACCTCTGTCATAACACTAGGATTTAAAATTTCACTTTGTAAAAAAGGCTCTTCTTTTTTAAACTCTTTATTTTCCTGAGTAGAAATTTCAATATTATTTTGTATTTTTTGCTCTTCTTCAAATTTTGCCATAGAAATTTTATCTTCTAAGTCTTGCGGAGTATCAAGCTCTTCGCATACAAACTCCATAGGCGGTAATTCATCTTTTATTTCAGTTTTTCTATTTAATTCTTGTTCTTTTAAAATTTCATTTTGTCTTCTTTGCTCTTCCATGATAGAGCTAACTTCGCTAATGGTTTTTTTAGCTAAATCTTCCAAATTCATATTTTTATCAACCACCTTTTAAATTCATTAATTTCTTCATCGCTTTTCATATTAATAAAAAAATCCAACATTTGAGTGTTTAAATCTTTATGCTTGGATCTAAAACCACTAAGACGACGAACCGCATCAATAGCGTTTTGGTTATCCGGATCTTCTTTTAAGATATTTTTATAAATTTCTAAAGCTTCGTCTTTTAACCCTTGAGCCTCATAGATAGAAGCTTCAGTGACTGTATTTTTCATCACTGTTTCCTAAAATTTTTCTTTAATTCTAGCAAAAAGCTTTTTAATTTATCTTTAAGAAAATAAAATGATTTTTAATGTCTATTTTGTTTTAAACAATTTTTCTATATATTCTTTTTTTTCTTTCTCTAAACTAGAATTTAATTCTTTTTGTTCTTTTTTAACTTGCACTTTTAAATCTTGATTTTTAAAATACACATAATCAATTCCAAAAATAACACCAATTATAATAAGCAATGGGATTAAAAATACCATCTTTACACTTTAAGAAAATTGATTAAATACACTACCATAGTAGCGAACATTCTCAGCATTTTCATTTTTTTCTATCGTTTCTATTGCGCCACTATTGATTGCTTTTTGGATATCATCATTTAAATCTTGATAAGAAAAAACCATATTAATACTGATAATATTTGGCAATTTCTCAAGCATTTTATAAGAGTTTAATTCATCTTCTAAATTTTCACTTTCAATCACAACTATAATCTTTTCATTTTCACAAAGTTCTACAGAACAAAAAGGAATTTCAGATATAGCCTTTTTTAAATCATTTATATATTCTTCTTTTGCTAAAATCAAAACACTAGAAAGATTATTCATCAATACTCCTAAACATTATACTATCACCAAAGCCTGAAACGATAAAATCTTTATTGTTTAAAAAAATAATAAACTCACTCATCAAATTTTCATTATTAAAAGTTTTAACAGGCTTAAAATCACTTGTGCTAAAAACTTCACTAACTCCAGCTTCATTATCGCTATAAACAGCGAATTCTCCATTAGGACTTAAAGCACAAGTATATATCAAAAAATCTTTTTGCAAAAAATTTTGCTCTTCATTTTTTACAACTCCTATACGCCTATCCGTTCCACAACTTAAAATAATATTATTTTTAAAATCTACTTGATAGATATTATCTTTATGCATTTTATCATAGTTTTTTAACATCTTCCAATTTTTCAAATCAAAAAGTTCTACTTCGCCACTCTCAAAACCTGCAACTAGTCTACCCTTATCTTCATTTAAAACTGCATCATTAAGACTAGAATGGGAAAAATTAAATTTTTTTATATTCTTTAAGCTTTTATCAATCAATTCTATTTCAGAACCAATAGAAATCAAAAGATAAGTATTTTCATTGATAAAAAATGCTTTTATTATGCTATTTTCTTCGAGCTTTTTGATTTGTAAATTTTCCTTATAAAAACTTAAATTTTTAGCACCAAAATCACCCTCGCTAAGTATTAAAAGTGTATGTTTAAAAATATCAATGTTGTAAATTTTAGCAAAATCATCACCATAATAATTTTTAATCTTTGGCAAAGATAAAAGTTCTTTTAAACTTTTATCTTTAATGTTATATTGCAAAATTTCACCTTTATCAGTGCCTATATATAAGTTTTGCTTATCAAGCTTTAAAGCTGTTATATTGGCATTTAATTTCAGCTCATAAGCATAAGACAAAACACAAAAAAGACTCAAAATAAAAAGAAATTTTTTCATTTATTTACTTTACACCCTCATTAATCACATCAATTAAATTTGAACGACTTTTTAATTGTTCATTTTTAAATTCAGGTTTAAAGCTATTTCCCACTAAAGGTTTTGCATCGCTTTGTGGAACATGACACTGAGTACAATTAAAACGACTATCGCTAATCATATCTCCTGTGGTTTTATTGTGTCTAAAATCATAATAATGACTAGCAGGAAGTGGAGTTGCACCAGCATCTGCTGCTATAGCCTTATCATGGCAGCTTAAGCACATATTGTTATCTTTAGTTATAGGTAACAAATCTTCAATAGCATGCGGAATTAATGGTGGTGCATTTTCATAAGAACGCTCAAAACGAGTAGATTCCCCAGGTTGTAAAGTTGTGAAATTTGCTTCCACTAAATTTACTTTATTTTCATTTTCTAAACTTGCTTTTCTAAGTCCAATTTGTTCCGAACTTACCCCACTATTCATTGCACAAGCGGCAAAAAATACCACTGCAGCACTTCCTAATAAAACCAATTTCTTCTTCATCATTTATTCCTTAAATCAAAAATATTAAAATTCAAAGCATCATCATTACAAACTTCTATACATCTTGCACACCTTATACACTCTCCTGATTTCACGCTAGTACTTTCTTTTCCAACCATCCACAAAACCTGTTTTTCAGGACAAATACGGATACATTCATAACATTTAGTGCATTTATCACTATCATGCTTTATTTTAAGCAAAGCAAAACGAGAAATAAAAGCATAAAAAGCTCCTAGTGGACAAAAATGTGAACAAATTGCCCTAGGGCTTAAAAAAGTATCGATACAAAAAAGTATAAAGGCTACAAAAATCCAAGAACTTGTAGCAAAAATAATCCCTCTATGTATCATTCCTATATAAGAAAAACTTTCAAACACAGGCAATGAAAATACAAAAGAAAGGACTAAAACCAAGACCAACACAAAATAGCGTAAATTTTTAGGTAAAATTAAAAATTTATTATTAAGGGTTAATTTATTTCGCACAAAAGCAGCAAAATCTGTGATTAAATTAACAGGACAAACCCAAGAGCAAAAAACCCTTCCTAAAAGCAAACCATAGATAAAAAATATAATCAAAGCTCCTATTAAAGCCATTAAATCTATACTCCAGCTTGCTAAAATGATTTGCAAAACCGCAAAAGGATCGCTTAAAGGTATGGTATTAAAAAATCTAGAAGAACTTAAATTTCCCTGCAGGATAAAATCTGTAGCTTTAAAACTAAAAAGCGCTAAAATTCCAAGCTGAACGATGCGTCTAGCAATTAAATACTTCATCACAGTTCTCCATCATTTAAATAATTGGTTGCTTTTTTAGCATCAAAATGTTTTGAAGTATCTGCATTTTTTATACGTCCTTCATCTTTTTCATCCCAGCCTTTTACATAATGAGATCCTGCTTTTCCCAATACATACTCCCTTGGCAAAACACGAATGGCTGGTTTTTCAGTAATACAAGCAAGTTCACAAAGCCCACAACCTACACACACTTCATGATCCACACTAGGTAGTAAAAAAGCGTGCTTGGCGGTGCGTTCATTGCGTTTAAGCTCAAGTTTTAAAGCCCTATCTATCAAAGGACAAGCTCTATAACAAGCATCACATTGAATTCCCCAGTGTGCCACACAAGAAGCACTATCAACAATAGCAATACCCATTTTCAAAGATTCTATACCCTGTTCTAAATGCTTTTTATCTAAAGCATCAGTTGGACATTCTCTAATGCAAGGAATATCCTTACAAAGATAACAAGGAATTTCTCTTGCCTTAAAAAAAGGTGTACCATTTTTTGGACTATCTAACAAGCTAGCAAGCTTTAAAGTATCATAAGGACAGGCTTTTACACAAAGCCCACAACGAATACATTTGCTTAAAAATCTAGCTTCATCTTCAGCCCCAGGAGGACGCAAGGCATAATTATCATCGGCTTTTAAAGCCAAATTAGCCAAAAATCCACCTCCTGTACATAAACATGCAGCCTTAAAGGCACTAACGAAAAATTCTCTTCTACCTTTCATTTAATCAAAACCCTAAATTAAGCCTTATAAATTTTTACAGCACATTTTTTAAAGTCAGTTTGTTTTGAAAGCGGACAAGTCGCATCCAAAGTAACTTTATTGATATATACATTCTCATCAAACCACGGCACATACACAAGTCCTACAGGCGGTTTGTTTCTTCCACGCATATCTACTCTTGCTTTTACTTTACCACGACGAGATTCCACCCAAACCAAATCACCTTGATTTAAGCCTAATTTCTCTCCATCTTTCTCACTCATATAGCAAAGTGCTTCAGGCACAGCACGGTAAAGCTCAGGCACACGCATAGTCATAGTTCCACTATGCCAATGCTCTAAAACCCTTCCTGTTGCAAGCCAGAACGGATACTCTTTACTTGGTCTTTCAGGTGCTTTCATAAATGGCCTAAAGAAAATTTTAGCCTTATTTTTAATACTGTGCTCTTTTTCATCTTTAGGAGCTATTAAATCCCCATTTGTAAGCATTTTGTTAAAATCACCATAAAAAGCAAAATCTGAATTTGGAGCCGCTTTTTTGGCATAATAATCAAATTTAGTATTAAATCTCCACTGTGTTTCCTTGCCATTAACCACAGGCCATCTTAAACCCCTTACTTTATGATAGGTATCAAAATCCGCTAAATCATGTCCGTGTCCTAAGCCAAATTTACGATATTCTTCCCAAAGGTATTTTTGAACGAAAAAGCCATAGCCTGTAAATTCTTTTCCGTCACTGCCTTGAATTTTTCTCTCATCGCCCTTAACATCAGTATTATCAAAGCCTTTTGCGATAGCATCGTTTGGATTAAAGCTTTTTGCTTCTTTATTGGCAAATAGTACATCAAAAAGTGTATCATCTTCGCTATAACCCATAGCTTTTGCCTCTTCTAAAACACTTGGCAAGGTAAGCTTATTATCCACTTTTTGCTCTTTCCAAACTTCTTTAAGCTTAAAGCGTTTTGCAAATTCTAAAATTTGCCAAGTATCACTCATGGCAGCACCCACAGGTAAAACTTGCTGTTTCCAATGTTGAGTTCTTCTTTCAGCATTACCATAAGCACCCCATTTTTCATAAATCATAGCACTTGGTAAAATAAGATCAGCTACTTTTGCTGAAATTCCAGGATAACAATCACTTACAACAATAAAATTATCCATTTCTCTTGCTGCTGCGATCCAGTGATTTGCATTTGCAGTGTTTTGCCATGGATTATTCACTTGCACCCATGCAAATTTAATTTTTCCATCTTCTAAATCTCTCATGATATTAAGATAAGGAGAACCTGGTTTTGGGTTGATGGTCTTTGCAGGAACTTTCCAAATTTTTTCAGAAATTTCTCTGTGTTTTGGATTGGCTACAACCATATCTGCAGGCAAACGATGCGAGAAAGTTCCTACTTCCCTAGCTGTTCCACAGGCACTTGGCTGTCCTGTTAAAGAAAAGGCTCCGCTACCTGGTTTAGCTTGCTTTCCTAGTAAAAAATGCACCATATAAGCTTGTTCATTTACCCAAGAACCTCTTGTGTGTTGATTAAAGCCCATAGTCCAAAAACTTACAACTTTGCGATTTTTCTCTATGTAAAGATTAGCTAATTCTTGAAGTTTTTTCTTAAAATCTTCCAAAGACTCATTATCATCACCTTTGGCTACTTTTGCAGTGTATTCCAAAGTATAAGGGGCTAAACCTTTTTTAAATTCTTCAAAAGAAATTTCCCAGTTTTTATCAGCCACACCTTGATGTTTCATTTCAAATTTATCACCCGCTTTAACGCCAAGATAAGATAAAGAAGCAGCCTCTTCATCGTCTAAAGTGATTACATTTTCTTTTTCAACCGTATCTTTTTCACTTTCTTTAAATTTTGGATGATTTGGATTATTTCTCATACCATAACCAATATCAGCATAACCAGTTGCAAATACGCAGTGATCTTTGATAAATTTCATATCCATAGCCTCTGGATGATTATAAACAATCTCTCTTGCTATGTAGTTCCAAATAGCCAAATCTGTATTTGGTTTAAAAATAATTTCAATATCAGCAATATTTGAAGTACGGTTAGAAAAAGTGCTTAGATTAACAACTTTGACTTTATCAAGATTACTTAGTTTTCTATCACTTACTCTTGACCAAAGGATTGGGTGCATTTCAGCCATATTAGCTCCCCAAGTGATGATAGTATCTGTAAGTTCTATATCATCATAACAGCCTGATGGTTCATCTACACCAAAAGTTTGCATAAAACCAACCACTGCAGAGGCCATACAATGTCTTGCATTTGGATCGATATTATTTGTTCTAAAGCCCGCTTTTGCAAGTTTTAAAGCAGCATAACCTTCTTGGATGGTGTATTGCCCACTACCAAAAATCCCTATACCTGTAACGCCGAGTTCATTGTAGGCTTTTTTAAATTGTTTTTCCATTTCATCAAAGGCTCTTTGCCAAGAAACTTGTTGAAATTTGCCTTTTTTATCAAATTCGCCTTTTTCATTCATGCGAAGTAAAGGCATAACAAGACGATCTTCGCCATACATGATCTTAGCATTAAAATAACCTTTGATACAATTAAGTCCGCGATTTACGGGTGCTGCGGGATCACCTTTTGTTGCTACGATTTTGCCATCTTTTCTAGCTATCATAATTCCACAGCCAGTTCCACAAAATCTACAAACAGCTTTATCCCATTTCCAATCTTCTTGCGCGCCAAGCATAGAGCTTGGAACACTAAGCCCTGCAACACTAGCAGCACTTGCAATAGCGGTATTTTTAATAAAATCCCTTCTATTCATCCTTATTCCTCCAAAATAAAAAAATCATCTTATTATAAAAAATGAAGTATAAAAATCTCTTGAAATTTTAATAAAAATAATAATTTTAAAGCTCTATTTTATAGGAGTTTTATTGTCCTTTTTATATTATTCTTACACAAAATAAATATTAAAAATAATCAACTTAACAATTAAAATATAATCAACTTAAAATAATAAAAAAATGAAGATATAAAAATTAAGCCCTAAGAATGGGCTTAATCAAAATTAATGGCAACCACAACCACCGCAGCAGCTAGAACCACCAAAAAATGCATCAAGTTTTGCAATATCTGGCATTTCTGTGATTTCATTTACAAGTTCTTTATATGCCACTTTACCCTCTTTAATCACAAATACGGCACGAGCTAAAAGCCCTTCTAAAGCACCTTCATTTATCAAAACACCATATTTTTCACCAAATTCTTTTGCCACAAAATCACTTGCAACACTTAAATTTTCAATACCTTCTGTACTGCAAAATCTTCCCATAGCAAAAGGTAAGTCCATACTTACTACAATCACTTCAGCACCATTGTAACTGGCTACTTTTTTATTAAATTCTCTAGCCTCTGTAGCACAAACTGGTGTATCTAAGCTTGGAACACTTAAAATGATTTGAGTTTTACCCGCTGCACCGATTTCAATCACGCTTAAATCTTTAGCTTTAAGATTTACCTTAGGAGCATCTACTCCAACTTCTACTAAATTTCCTTTAAGTTTTACAGGATTTCCTTTAAAATTTACTGTACTCATTTAATTTCCTTTTTTGATATTTTAAACATTATTGCAATTAATGTTTTAGGAGTGATTATATCCTATAAATATTAATTATTTTTTAATTTCACTCAAAATTATTTTACTTCTTTCCAAGTATATTTTTTCCACACTTTTTGAGCTTCCTTACTCTTAATAAAATCTACAAATTCTAAAGCTTTTTTATTTTCTAAACCTTTTTTTGTAGGAGCAATTTCAGCTGCACGATAAATCACTGCATTTTTATCTTTGATAAATAAAGCTTTATCATCGCCTAAAGCCTTTGCCCAATGAGACCAAATGATTAAAGCATCAATATTTGGATTGTTATTCCACTCATCTACAGCAGCTTTGGAATTTTTAGCATAAATTTTTATATTTTTACGTAATTTTACCAAATTTTCTCTTTTTGCACTTTTTAAAGCCATATCTTCATAAAGTCCAACTTGTCCTGCACCATCAACCACCATAACATTTATGCCATCTTTTAAAATGTCTTCAAAATTTTTAATATTTTTTGGATTATTTGGACGCACGATAATACCTGATGGACGCACATTTAAAACGCTTAAATTTTCCAAACTTAAACTTGGAATTTTTTTAGCAAAATCATCCATCATTGAAGTATTGCCTGAAAAAATCAAATCTGCATTTTCTTTTGCTTTATCTATCCAAGCTGGAGTTGGACCTGCGGTTACAATCACCTTTTCTTTTGTTTTTTCTTCAAATTTTAAAGCAAGCTCTTTTAGCACAGGAGCGGGACCACCTGGACCATAAACTAAAATTTCAGCATTTAAAAAACTTGCTGCTGCTAAACTTAAAATTAATATTTTTTTCATAAAATAAACCTTTCTTTATAATAATATAAAGGAAATTTTATCAATCTATAGTTAACTCTCCCTTGCAAAGCCCTGCTTCTATAAGAAAACGAGAAGGAGCGAAAGAAGTTTTTTTATTTTTATCATATTTAGCATAGCTTAAATAAAGTATATTTTTTGCCCTAGTTACTGCAACATAAAAAAGCCTTCTTTCTTCTTCTAAACTTCCACCCATTCCCATAAGCTTTTGATTAGGAAAGCGACCTTGCGCAAGATCAATCACAAAAACAAGATCAAATTCCAAGCCCTTGCTTGCATGTACGCTAAGCAAATTAACTCCTTTGCCACTACTCATTTCACTTGCACCTAAAGTTAGAAAATTATAATACTTATAAATATCGCTATAATTTTTTGCAAGCTCTTTTAAGACATTGAATTTTGTTTCTATTTTTTCTAAATTTTCACTCTTTCTTAATAAATCCACCTGTCCTGCTTTATTTGTTGCTCTTTTGGTTGCAAGTTCTTCACAAATTTCTCTATAAAAAGAATTTTCACAAATTAAATTTACCAAAGTCAAAGAATGTTTTATTTCCATAGCTTTTTTTAAAAAAAGATAAATTTTTTCTAAATTTCTAGCACATAAATCATTGATTTTTGAAAGTTTTAAAATAGGATGTGCATCAAATTCACTCTCAAATTTAAAACGAGTTTCGCTGGCTAATTCTTCTAAATCCGCAAAAAGCCCAAGTTGATAATTTCTTTTTTGATGATTTTGCAAATTTACATTTTTATCAGGATCTAAAAAACCTTTTATTAAATTTCCATGCCCTAATTTTAAAAGTGCGTCAAAAATTTCTTTTGCTAAAACTCCACCCACACCTTTGGTGTATTGAACCAAATGAATAAAAGCCATAATATCCTTAGGATTTACCACAAGAGCAAGCATAGAGCTAAAAGCTTTAACTTCTAAACTTTCAAAAAAACTTCCACTTCCCTTTCTCACACTTGCAATGCCCTGCTCCCTTAAAGCTACTTCAACCCCATCAGCACTTGAGTTGTTGCGAAAAATCACGGCAATTTCTTCCAAACTTACTCCACTTGTAAGTATCATTTTAGCTATATTTTGATATTGATCAAATAATTCTTCAAAAGTAAGCAAAGATGGGGCTTTAAACTCATCATTTCTTGTAACAATAAGTTCTTTTGGATATAATCTTTCATTATTTAAAATCACTTTATTAGCCAAAGCTAAAATACTTCTTGATGAACGGTAGTTTTTATTTAAAGAAAAAATTTTTACATCTTTAAAACGATCTTTAAACCCACCTATGATATTAATATCCGCTCCATTAAAAGCATAAATACTTTGATCATAATCCCCCACGCAAAACAAACTTTTACTATGAAAAGCCTCTATTAAGGAACTTTGTAAAGTATTTGTATCCTGATATTCATCCACTAAAATTTCATCAAATTCATATTTTTCTTCTTTTAAAAGATCTTTTAGATTGATGAGCAAGTCATTAAAATCTACATAATTAAAACGCTTTTTTTCATTATCATATTCTTTTAAAATATCTTCATAAATTTCAGCATAAATACTTTGATCTTCATAGTTTTGACAAAACCAAGTATAAAAATCTTGATTGTGTGCTTTGTTTTGAAACAAAGAATAAAGATCATATAAATAACTTGATTGATAAGGTTTTATATCACTTAAATGTCTAAAAGTTCTTTTTTCATAAACACTTTTAAGTAAAGTTTTTAACTCGCTTGCTTGCTTTAAGGCTATATTTTTATCAGCATTTCTAAGTAAGGTATAAGCTGTACTATGAAAAGTTCCTGCAAGTATTTTACTGGTAATATTTTTATCAAAAAATTTCCCTAAACGCCCTATCATTTCTTTGCTGGCTTTGTTTGTAAAAGTTAAAAGCATGATTTTTTGCGGTGCCACTCCTTTGCTTAAAAGATAAGAAATTCTTGCAACAATAGTAGAAGTTTTTCCCGTCCCTGCACTTGCAATGACAAGATTGTGTCCAAAATCAGCAGTAGCGGCAAGATATTGTTCATTATTTAATTTTGAAAGTGGCATTATTTTCCTTATAAAAGTTAAAATTATAAAAAAAAATTACTTAAAAATATAAAAATTTAAAATTACTTTATATTAGATTATAGTACAATGCTAAAATTATTTAACTTTCTGTTTTTAAGGGATAGCAAATGAATTTGAAAATTTTTTCTATTATTGTTGGCATATTAATTGCTGTTATTGTGATATTAGGTGGAACATATTATTATCTTTTTGAATATTCAAAACCAAAAAATTACACCTTAAATACCAACACTTACACCGAACAAAAATCGTATACCAATAACTACGATAATTCCTATTCACCTTCGATCCAAACCAACAATAGTTCATCAGATATAAATATTAATAACAATACCATCCAAAAGCAAGAAACAAACCCATTAGATGAAAATCAAAGCTTAAATAACGATACATTTAATACATCAATAAGCGAAAACAATCAAAGCTTAAATAATGACACCAATACAAGTAATAATATTAATACAAATGAAAATAAGCAAATTTTAGATACGGATAAAGAAAAATTAAAACAAGAAAATAAACAAGCCAAAATAGAAGCTCTTAAAAAAGAAATCAGCAAACAACAAAAGATCTTAGAAAGAGAAAGAGCTATAAAAAAAGAACTTCAATCAAACAAATCAAACAAAAATAAATATCTAAATACCGCTAGAGAGTATCTAAGCATAGGAAAAAACAGTCGTTTAGAACCTGAACTTAGCACAGAAAATATGAAAGTTTATGTTTTAGATGGAAAATTTTTAAGCCAATACAGAATCAATCTGTTAAAAGATATGCTAAGCGTTATACAAGATAATGCAAAAGATTATTATCTAAGTGTTTTTGTTAAAATGCTACCAAAAGGGGAAATGAAATTAACTATCTATAACAAAGAAATTATCTTTTCAGATATGAAAAAAGCTTATAAATATATTAGTTTAGATAGATTAAGCCCATATTTAAACAATCCAAAAGAATTAAATGAACATGTAGCACGTGAAGAAATTTTAGAAAGGCTTAAACTTCAAATTAAAAAAGATGGCAAAGGAAGTGATTTTTCTAAACATATCAAAAGTTTGAAAACTGGACTTAATACAGCACAATATTTCTTCCCGTTTTGTGAAATTATAGAAATTAGCTCTATTAAATAAGCTAAAACAATAAAGGCAAATAATGTATGATAAAAATTTAGAAAAAGAGTATTATCAAATTTGCGAAGAACGCGGATATTTTGAGATCGATGGCAATAAAACCATACAAGAAAAAGATAAAAATTTCTGCATTATGATGCCTCCTCCTAATGTCACTGGAGTTTTACACATAGGACATGCTTTAACTTTTACTCTGCAAGATATTATGACGCGTTACAAAAGAATGGACGGTTATAAGGTTCTTTATCAACCAGGACTTGATCACGCAGGTATTGCCACTCAAAATGTTGTAGAAAAACAACTCCTTGCTCAAGGCATTAAAAAAGAAGAACTAGGTAGAGAGAAATTTATAGAAAAAGTCTGGGAGTGGAAAGAGCAAAGCGGTGGAAAAATTTTAGACCAAATGAGAACACTAGGCATCACTCCTGCATGGAGTCGCTTGCGTTTTACTATGGATGAAGGTTTGGTTAATGCCGTAAAAAAAGCCTTTGTGGAACTTTATGATAAAAGACTTATTGTACGTGGAAACTACATGATAAATTGGTGTACTCACGATGGCGCTTTAAGTGATATAGAAGTTGAATACAAAGAAAACAAAGGAAAACTTTATCATATTAAATACTTTTTAAAAGATAGCGATGAATTTTTAGTAGTAGCCACAACGCGTCCTGAAACTTTTTTTGGCGATACTGCGGTTATGGTGCATCCTGATGATGAACGCTATACTAAATTTGTGGACAAAGAAGTGATTTTGCCTATAAGCAAAAAAGCCATTAAAATCATAGCCGATGAACATGTAGAAAAAGAATTTGGAACAGGAGTTGTAAAAGTTACTCCCGCTCATGACATGAACGATTATGAAGTAGGACTTAGACATAATTTAGATTTTATAAGTGTTTTTGATGAAAAAGGAATTTTAAACGAGCATTGTTTAGAGTTTCAAGGTTTAGAACGCTTAGAAGCAAGAGAAAAAATCGTAGCCAAACTTGAAAGTCTTGGTTTTATAGAAAAAATAGAAGAGCATAACAATCAAATAGGATATTGTTATCGTTGCAACAATATAGTTGAACCTTATATCTCCAAACAATGGTTTGTAAAAAAAGAAATCGCCCAAGAAAGTATAGAAAAAGTTGCGCTTGGAGAAAGTAAATTTTACCCAAATCACTGGATAAATAGCTTTAATGCCTGGATGAAAGATTTAAGAGATTGGTGTATTTCAAGACAACTTTGGTGGGGGCATCAAATTCCTGTGTATTATTGCGAATGCTCTCATGAATGGGCAAGCCAACATACGCCTAAAACTTGTCCAAAATGTCAAAGTCAAAATTTCAAACAAGATGAAGATGTGCTTGATACTTGGTTTTCTTCAGGACTTTGGGCTATGAGCACTTTAGGCTGGGGGAATGAAAATTGGGGTAAAGATAAAATTTGGTCTGAAAAGGATTTAAAAGATTTTTATCCCAATTCTTTACTCATTACAGGTTTTGATATTTTATTTTTCTGGGTGGCTAGAATGATGTTTCAAAGCACTAATGCCTTACATCAACTTCCTTTTAAAGATATTTATTTACATGCTCTTGTGAAAGATGAGCAAGGTAGAAAAATGAGCAAAAGCCTTGGAAATGTCATCGATCCAAATGAAAGCATTAAAGAATATAGTGCTGATATTTTACGCTTTACTTTAGCACTTCTTGCTATACAAGGACGCGATATTAAACTTAGCAATGATAAACTTTTACAAGTTAGAAATTTTACAAATAAAATTTATAATGCTACAAATTATCTGCTTTTAAATGAAAGTAAATTTGAAGATTTGGAAAATATCACACTTCATTCAGAATTAGCAAAATATATTTATGCCAAATTTCAAACTTGTGTTAAGGATGTAAGAGAAAATTTAGACAATTATCGCTTTAATGATGCAGCTAATACTCTATATAAATTCTTTTGGGATGATTTTTGCGATTGGGGTATAGAGCTTAGCAAAGCCGAAAAATCAAGCGTTAAAGAACTTGGTAGTATTTTCAAAGAAGCTTTAAAACTTTTAAATCCTTTCATGCCTTTTATCAGCGAGTATTTATACCACAAACTAAGCGATACAGAACTTAAAACAAGCCCTTCTATTATGATAAGCAAATATCCAAAATTTAAAGAACAAGATAAAAATATAGAAAAAATCTTTTCTTTGCTCATAGAAAGCATAGTTGGTATCCGCCGTGCTAAAAGTTTAATCGATCTTGGAAATTCTAAAATAGAAAAAGCTTATATCAAATTTAACGATAAAAAAATCAAAGATGAAATCAAAGCTTATATGAATTTTATCATGATGCTCGCAAAGTGCGAGCAAATAGAATTTAGTGAAGAAAAATTACCAAAGGCAATATGTGATGTTAGCGAGAATTTAGAAATTTTTATTACGCTTGAAAATGTTGATTTAAGTGGTATTTTAACAAGACTTGAAAATCAAAAAAATAAGCTTGAAAAAGAAAGTTTCAAGCTTAACTCCATGCTTTCAAATGAAAAATTCATCGCTAACGCACCTAAAGAGGTGGTGGAGCAAAATAAAGAAGCCCTAGAAAATTTAAAAATTCAACTTGAAAAAATATCAGTTGAACTTCAAAATCTAAGAGGTTAAAAATTTGATAAAAATAAAAAATTTAAAAAAATATTATGGCAAGGAACTCGTGATAAACGATGTTTCTTTGGAGATTAAAAAGGGTGAAATTTACGCCATAGTAGGTCATAGTGGAGCTGGAAAATCCACTCTTTTAAGATGTATCAATGGACTTGAGAATTATCAAGAAGGAAGCTTAAAAGTCTTTGATCAGGAAATTAAAGATTTAAGTCAAAAAAAATCAAAAGAGCTAAGAGTGCTTAGAAAAGATATAGGGATGATTTTTCAAAATTTTGCCCTAATGGAGCGCAAAAATGTATTTGAAAATGTTGCTATGCCTTTAAGAACACACTATACTCAGTGTAAATTTCATGCCAAGCTTTTTAATAAAGAATACATGAGCGAAAAAGAAATTGCCCAAAAAGTCAATTCCTTACTTGAAATCGTAGGACTTGATCATAAAAACAAATCCTATCCAAGAGAACTGAGTGGGGGACAAAAACAACGCGTTGCTATTGCTAGAGCCTTAGCTTTAAACCCAAAAATTTTACTTAGTGACGAAGCTACTTCGGCTCTTGATCCAAACACTACAAAAAATATTTTAGAGCTTATATCTAAAATCAATGCTGAATTTGGGATTACTGTTGTTTTAGTAACTCACGAAATGGATGTAGTAAAAGACATAGCTCAAAAAGCTTTATTACTTGAACATGGGCAAATCATAGGAAGTGGAGCAATTGATGAGCTTTTTTTAAGGCCTAATGCCAAAATGAAAGAATTTTTAGGAGAAAGTGACTTCTTGCCTGAGCACGGACTTAATATCAAACTTTACTTTCCAAAAGAAGTTGCCCAAAATAGCGTCATCACTCATATGGCAAGAACTCTAAATATAGACTTTAACATAGTTTGGGGTAAAATAGAAAAACTTAATGGAAAAGCCTTGGGAAATTTAGTTATAAATATAAATGAAAACGATAAAGACAAGGTTCTTGATTACATAGAAAAAAGTGGAGTATTATGGGAGGTGGCATCATGAATGAAGAAAACATCTCTATCATCAGTGCTTTTTTTGGTAGAATTTTTCAATTTTTTAATGAATTTTCTTGGCAGGATATTAAAGAAGTGAGTTTAAGTTCTATCACAAGTTTCAGTGAAAATTATGAGAACATTTTAAAACCTGCGCTTAATGAAACAATTTATATGAGTTTAATGGCTGTACTATTTGGATTTTTATTGGCTATCATTCCTGGAATTTTACTTGCTATTTGGGATAAAAACGGAATTAAAGAAAATAAAATCGCTTATAGCATTTTAGATTTTATTACAAATATACTGCGTGCCTTTCCATTTTTAATTCTTATAGTTGTTCTTTTACCACTTTCTAAAATCATAGTAGGCACAAGCATAGGTACAAATGCTGCCATAGTTCCTTTAGCTATCGGAATAGCTCCTTATTTGGCAAAGATGCTTGAAAGCGCTTTTAAAGAAATAGACAAAGGAATCATAGAAGCAGCAAAAAGTTATGGTGCTAGCAATATTCAAATTATCTTCAAGGTTATCTTTAGTGAGGCCCTTCCTGCTATAATTAGCGGAATTACCCTAACTTTGATCTTTACCATTGGTTTTTCTGCTCTTGCTGGAACTGTCGGTGGTGGAGGTTTGGGAGATGTCGCTATTCGCTATGGTTATGAAAGATTTAACAAAGAAGTTATGATTCAAACTGTAGTTATTTTACTTATATTAGTTCAGTTAGTTCAAATTCTAGGTAATTTATTTTATACTTGGGCTAAAAATAGTAAAACTACATATATTATTGCCACTCTATTGATTTTACTTGGAATTAGCATAGTTATCAATATAAACAATGATGAAAATTTCTTTTGGCAAGTAATTGTTTTTATCTTATTTTTGGGAAGTTTACTTTATAAAGGTTTCAAAAAATAAGGAGATTATATCTCCTTTTAAGATAAATATAAGTTTTTTTAAGTAAAATTTAAACAAAAAATTAAAGGAATTAAAATGATGTATCAGATGCGTTAATCTGACTATCAACAAGTTTTTATATGCTTCTTCCTGATAGTCAGAGTGAATTTATTAAGATTAAAGCAAGCACAAAATGACTAAAAAGGAAAAAAATGAAAATCAAATCTTTATTTATAGCAAGTATTTTAACATTAAGTCTTAATGCAAATGCATTAGAAACCATCACAGTTGCAGCAACTCCCGTCCCTCATGCTGAAATCCTAGAGCAAGTAAAACCTGATTTAGAAAAACAAGGCTATAAACTTGAAATCAAAGAATTTACGGATTATGTTTTACCTAATCTAGCTGTTGATAACGGAGAAGCCGATGCAAATTTTTTCCAACATACTCCTTATTTGGAAGAATTTAATAAAAACAAAGGCACCAAACTTATCAAAGTAGCTGCCATACACATAGAACCTATGGCTGTTTACTCCAAGAAATATAAAAGTCTAGATGATATTAAAGAAGGGGTTAAAATCGCCATTCCAAATGATCCAACCAATGAAAGTAGAGCTTTAGATATTATTGCAAAAAAAGGTTTGGTAAAATTTAAAGATAAGGCTTTAAAAACACCTCTTGATATTATAGACAATCCTAAAAAAATTAAATTTGTAGAATTAAAGCCCGCACAACTTCCAAGAGCTTTAGATGATGTTGATTTTGCTGTAATTAATTCCAACTACGCTCTCTCTGCAAATCTAAATCCTGCAAAAGATAGCGTATTTATCGAAGATAAAGAAAGTCCGTATGCAAACATTCTTGTTGTAAGAGTGGGACATGAAAACGATCCAAAAATCAAAGCCTTAACCCAAGTTCTACAAAGTGATAAAATTAAACAATTTATCATAGAAAAATACAACGGATCTGTTTTACCTGCTTTTTAATTTTATCCCTTACCTAGGGACTTTTTTCTTAAACACAAAGGAGTTTTTATGAATTTATTTAAAATTATTATACTCGCTTGCATTCTAAATTTATCTAGTCTATTTGCACAAAACATTACTATAGGAGCCACTCCAAATCCTTTTGGTAGCTTACTAGAACTAATGAAAGATGATTTTAAAAACAAAGGGTATGAGCTTAAAATAGTAGAATTTTCAGACTATATTTTGCCCAATCGTGCATTAGAGGAAAAAGAACTTGATGCAAATTTATATCAACACAAACCTTTTTTAGAAGAATACAACCTAAAGAAAGGTTCAAATTTAATTGCAACAACGCCTGTACTTATAGCTCCAGTAGGAGTTTATAGTAAAAAAATCAAAAATTTAGAAAATCTTAAAGAAGGTGCTAGAGTTGCTATACCTAATGATGCCACCAATGAAAGTAGAGCTTTAGAGCTTTTAGAGAAAGCAAAATTAATAGAGCTTAACAAAAATACTCTAAAAACCCCATTGGACATAAACAAAAATCCAAAAAAACTTAAATTTATAGAGCTTAAAGCTGCACAACTTCCAAGAGCTTTAGATGATGTTGATATTGCTATAATTAATTCTAATTTCGCACTTGGAGCCGGTCTGAATCCAAGTAAAGATACTATTTTTAGGGAAGATAAAAATAGCCCTTATGTAAATTATGTTGTGGTACGCTCAGAAGATAAAAATAGCGAAAAGACCAAAGTAATTGATGAAATTTTAAGAAGCGATAAATTTAAAGCCATCATTAATGAACATTATAAAGATATATTAATCCCAGCTTTTTAGGAGTATAGCATGAATATTAAAAAAATATTTTTAAGTGTTTTATTTACAATTAGCCTTAGTTTTGGAGCAGATAAAACCATAATCATAGGTGCAACACCAACGCCTTATGCTGAAATTTTAAATTTCTCCAAACTCTTATTTCAAGAAAAAGGCTGGAAGTTAATAGTTAAGGAATTTAATGACTATAATATACCTAATATCGCTTTAAATGAAAAAGATTTAGATGCAAATTTATATCAGCATAAACCTTTTTTAGATGATTTTAATACCCACAAAGGAACAAATTTAAATTCTTTAGGTGCTATTGTTTTAGTTCCTATGGCTATATATTCTAACTCCATAAAAGATATAAAAGATATTCCTAATGGTGCTAAAATCGCTATACCTAATGATGCTACCAATGAAAGCAGAGCTCTTGATTTACTAGCTAAAGCAAATTTAATAGAGTTTAAAAGTCAAAGCACCCTTAAAACCCCTATTGACATAAGTAAAAATCCAAAAAAACTTAAATTTATAGAGCTTAAAGCCGCTCAACTTCCAAGAGCCCTAAATGATACTGATTTGGCTGTTATTACCACAAACTATGCTCTTGGAGCAGGTTTAAACCCTTTAAAAGATGGTATTTTTATGGAAGATAAAGATAGTTTATATGCTATTGTTTTAGCTACAAGAAAAGGTGAAGAAACAAGTCAAAAAAGTCTTGTTATTAAAGAAATTTTAACAAGCGATAAAATTAAAAATTTTATCATAGAAAAATATAAAGGCTCTGTTATCCCTACTTTTTAACTCTATACAAAGCCTTCTAAAGGCTTTGTTAAACTTATAAAAGCTAAAATACTATTTATTGCATTATAATTCTTAGGATAAAAATGAAAATTATTTTTTTAACTTTTTTTATTGTGATAAATTATATCCAAGCAGCTAGTTTAGAAGAAATCAAAACAGCACTAGCTAAAGAATTTAGAAATAATTTCCCTAAAATTATAATTTCTCAAATTGATTTAAAAACAACATCACTGCCTAAAGATTTTGATCAATATGAATTTCTAAGAATCGCTAATGGACGTTTTAATCAAGCACAAGGCTTTTTAAGGGCTGAATTTAAAACTCCGCAAAATATACAAAAAAATGTATTTTTTAGATATTTCATTCAAGCAAATTTAGAAGTTTTGAAAAGCGAACGCGCTATAAAAAGAGGAGATAAACTTGGAGCTTTTGACTATAAAAGCGTATTGATTGATTTTGATAAAGTTCCTTTAAATGCCTTAACCTTAGATGATGTAGATAATCTTGTAGCTAAAAGCAATATTAACAAAAACGCTATTTTAAGAGCAAATATGTTTAAAACCACAGCTTTAATACGCCGAAATGATCCTATAATAGGGGTTTTAAGCGAAGCAAATGTTGATGTTTTAATCGAACTTGTGGCTTTGCAAAGTGCAAATATGGGCGAAAGGATTCGTGCAAAAAACAAAGAAGGTAAAGTTATGCAAGGCATCGTAGTGGGTAAAAATAGGATGATTATACAATGAAGGTTTTATTAGGAATTTCTGGTTCAAGCAGTGTCAATTTAGGCTTAAAATTATTAAAAAATTTAGAAAATCAATGCGAACTTTATTGTATTTTAACCCAAGGTGCTAAACTTAGCTTCAAAGCCGAAAATCAAGCAAATTTAGAAGAAATTTGTCAAGAAAATTTTAAATATACTCATTTTTTAGATGATAAAAATTTAAGTCTAAGTGTAGCAAGTGGATCTTTTGGAATAGAAAAAACTATCATTGCTCCTTGTTCGATTTCAAGTTTAGCAAAAATTCACGCTGGTTTTGCAGACACTCTTTTAATGCGTGCTGCAGCAGTAGCCCTAAAAGAAAGAAAAAAACTCATCTTAGGAGTACGTGAAATGCCTTTTTCTACTTTAAATTTAGAACATATGTTAAAACTTAGCCAAATAGGAGTTATCATCGCACCTCCTATTATCGCAAGCTATTCTAAAGCAAACAATCTAGAGCAAATGGAAAATTTTATCGTAGGCAAATGGTTAGATCTTTTAGAAATAAAACACAATTTATATGAAAAATGGCAAAATTTTTAGTTTAAATTTGTTATATTTTTAAAAAAAATTGGAGCAAAAATGACTTGTTTATATCCTGGGACTTTTGATCCTATTACCAACGGGCATTTAGATGTTATAAAACGGGCTTTAAAAATTTTTGATGAAGTCATCGTTGCCATAGCAAAAAGTGAACATAAAAAACCTTGCTATGATTTAGAAAAACGCAAAGAACTAGCCCTGCTTGCAACACAAAATTTAAAAAATGTTAAAATCATTGCTTTTGATAATTTGCTTGTAGATTTAGCCAAAGAATTAAAAGTTAATACTATAATCCGTGGACTTAGAGCAGTGAGTGATTTTGAATACGAATTGCAAATTGGCTATGCAAATCACGCACTTTGGGAAGATATGGAAACCATTTATCTTATGCCAAGTCTAAAACATGCTTTTATTTCAAGTTCTATTGTTCGCTCTATAGTAGCACATGGAGGCGATGTAAGTTCTCTTGTTCCAAAAGAAATTCTACCTTTTTTAAAGGATCAATCTTGTATGTAGTTTTTGAAGGTATTGACTGCGTAGGAAAAAGTACGCAAATTTCACTTTTAAAAGAAATTTACAAAGACGCCATTTTCACACTCGAACCTGGCGGAACAGAACTTGGAAAACATTTAAGAGAAATTTTACTTAATAAAACTCATCCTATTAACAAAAGAGCTGAACTCTTGCTTTTTTTAGCTGATCGTGCTCAACATTTTGAAGAAATCTTAAAAATCAATCAAAACAAACTCATTATTAGCGATAGAAGTTTTATTTCAGGCATGGCTTATGCCAAAGATTTTGAAAACGATTTGCTTTTTGCTTTAAATAGTTTTGCTTTAGAAAATTTTTTTCCACAAAAAATTATCTTTTTAAAAGGAGATGCAAACCTTATCCAAGAACGCCTCAGTCAAAAAGAACTAGATAGCATAGAAAAACGTGGCATTGAGTATTTTTTAAGTGTGCAAGATAAACTCGAAAAAGTGCTTCATTTTTTAAAAGAAAAAATTTCTATAGAAATTTTAACACTTGACGCAAAAGAAAGTAAAGAAAAATTACACCAACAAATAAAGGAATTTTTACAATGATTAACGCTTTAAAAGGAATGAAAGATTTATTAGATAAAGATGCATATTGTTATGAAAAAGTGATTAAAACCTGCGAAGAAGTAGCTAAAAACTATGGCTTTACTTTTATCAATACACCGCATTTAGAACTTTGCACCCTTTTTAAAAGAAGCGTAGGAGAAAGTTCTGATATAGTAGGCAAAGAAATGTATGAATTTATCGATAAAGGCGAAAATCATGTTTGCATGCGTCCTGAAGGAACTGCTGGGGTGGTGCGTGCCTATATAGAAAAAAAACTCGATAAAAACACTAGTGTGAAAAGATGGTTTTATCATGGTTCTATGTTCCGCTATGAAAGACCCCAAAAGGGACGCTTAAGAGAATTTCATCAATTTGGCGTTGAAAGTTTTGGAAACGCAAGCGTTTATGAAGATGCAAGTATTATTTTAATGTTAGTAGAAATTTTTTCACGCTTGGATATTAAATTTAAATTACTGATTAACTCTTTAGGCTGTTTAAAATGTATGCCAAAATATCGTGAAAATTTAATACATTTTTTAGATAGCAAAGAAGGTTTTTGCGAGGATTGTTTGCGTAGAAAAAACTTAAATCCTATTCGTGTTTTAGACTGTAAAAATGAACATTGCCAAAGCTTACTTAACGATGCTCCGCTTTTAAATCAAAATTTATGCTCATCTTGTCAAAAAGACTTTGAAATTTTACAAAGCGTTTTAAAAGAAAATGGAGTGGATTTTGAAGTGGATTCTAAGCTTGTTAGAGGGCTTGATTACTACTCTAAAACGGCTTTTGAATTCATTAGCGATGAAATTGGTGCAAAAGCTGCTATTGCTGGGGGCGGAAGATATGATAGACTTATTGAATATCTTGATGGAAAAAGTGGTTTTGGTGTAGGTTTTGCCATGGGTATAGAAAGAATTATAGCCATTTTAGAACAAAAAGAAGAAAAAGTCCAAAGAGAAGGAATTTATCTTTGTGCTATGGATGAAATTTATATCCAAAAACTTTTGCATATCGCTACAAATTTAAGAAAAGAACATAAAGTGCTTTTAAGCTATGAAGCAAGAAAACTAGCTAAACATCTCGAAAACGCGGATAAAAATAATGCTGAAATTTTTCTTTGTATGGGAGAAAATGAAGCACAAAATGAAAGTTTGTTTTATAAAAATTTAGCAAAAAAAGAAGAAAAAATGATTAAAATTTCAGACTTAAAGAAGGTTTTATGATGGATTATGGTATTGATATTTGGGGAAATGAAAATTTTATTATCAAAAATGGTAAAGTTTGTATCAATCACGAAAAAAAGCCCGCTATTATTGATATAGTTAAAGAATTAAGAGATGATGGATACAAGGGGCCTTTACTTTTAAGATTTCCTCATCTTATCCAAAAACAAATTGAAAATATTTACGGAAATTTCAATAAAGCAAGAAAGGAATTTGGCTATAAAGGAGGATTTAACGCTGTTTATCCTTTAAAGGTAAATCAATACCCTGGTTTTGTAAAAAATCTTGTAAAGCTTGGAAAAGACTATAACTACGGACTTGAAGCAGGCTCTAAAGCAGAGCTTTTACTCGCTATGGCTTATAATAATGAAGGTGCACCTATTACAGTAAATGGCTTTAAAGATAGAGAACTTATCAATATAGGCTTTATCGCAGCTGAAATGGGACATAATATCACTTTAACCATAGAAGGACTTAATGAACTTGAAGCTATCATAGACATAGCCAAAGAACGCTTTAAACCTAAACCAAATATAGGCTTACGCGTGCGTTTGCATTCTGCTGGAGTTGGAATTTGGGCAAAAAGTGGTGGGATTAATTCTAAATTTGGACTTACATCCACTGAACTTATAGAAGCGGTAAATTTACTCAAAGAAAACAAACTTTTAGAACAATTTACCATGATTCACTTTCATCTAGGCTCACAAATTACCGAGATTCATCCCTTGAAAAAAGCCTTAAATGAAGCAGGAAATATTTACACAGAACTTAGAAAAATGGGGGCTAAAAATCTAAAAGCTATCAATCTTGGTGGCGGTTTAGCTGTGGAATACTCACAATTTAAAAATGAAAAAAGTAGAAATTACACCCTAAGAGAATACGCTAACGATGTAGTTTTTATCCTAAAAAACATAGCCGAACAAAAAAAAGATTTAGAGCCTGATATTTTCATAGAAAGTGGACGTTTTGTAGCAGCCAATCACGCTGTTTTAATCGCTCCTGTATTAGAACTTTTTTCTCAAGAATACGCAGAAAACAAACTCATACTTAAAAAACAAAATCCAAAACTTATCGATGAGCTTTACGATCTTTATAAAAGCATAAAACCTTCCAATGCTTTAGAATACTTGCACGATAGCATAGATCATTTAGAGAGTATTTTAACTCTTTTTGATTTGGGCTATGTGGATTTGCAAGATCGTTCCAATGCTGAAATTTTAACTCATTTGATTACAAAAAAAGCTATCTTGCTTTTAGGCGATAAGCAAAATCCTGCGGATTTACTTGCCATACAAGATGAAGTGCAAGAAAGGTATTTGGTAAATTTTTCGCTCTTTCAAAGCATACCTGATTTTTGGGGCTTAGAACAAAATTTCCCCATCATGCCACTTGATCGCTTAGATGAAGAACCGACTCGAAGTGCGAGCATTTGGGATATAACCTGCGATAGCGATGGAGAAATTTCATACTCTAAAGATCAACCTTTATTTTTACACGATGTAGATGTAGAAAAAGAAAATTATTTTCTAGGGTTTTTTCTTGTAGGTGCCTATCAAGAAGTACTTGGAATGAAACACAATCTTTTTACTCATCCCACTGAAGCTATTATAAGTATCAATGAAAAAGGCTATGAAGTTGAGGGGATTATAGAAGCACAATCCATACTTGATGCCTTAGAAGATTTAGACTATGATATACACGCTATCATGGATATACTTAATGAACGCATAAGTAATTCTAAGCTTGTAAATGACAAGCAAAAAAAGCATATTTTAGGGGAACTTTATCTTTTCTTAAATGATAATGGTTATTTAAAAAGCATAGGAGTTTAGATGAATTTTTGGGGTATTATAAAAGAAGATTTTTCTCAGCCAAAGGCACAAGATCCAGCTTTTAATTCTTGTATAGAACTTTTTTTTAATTACCCTGGAGTGTGGGCTGTAGTAAATTACCGCTTTGCACATTTTTTTTATATAAGAAATTTTAAACGTATTGCAAGAATGATTAGTGGAATTTCACAATTCTTAACTGGGGTAGATTTACACCCTGGCGCAGAACTTGGAAGGCGTGTTTTTATAGATCACGCCAATGGAGTGGTTATAGGTCAAACAGCAATTATAGAAGATGATGTTTTAATTTATCAAGGCGTTACTTTAGGTGGAACAAGCCTTGAAAAAGGTACTAAACGCCATCCAACCATAAAAAAAGGAGTGATCATAGGCTCAGGTGCAAAAGTACTTGGCAATATCACCATAGGAGAAAATGCCAAAATAGGCTCAAATGCTGTAGTAGTTAAAGATGTAGGTGCAAATTTAACTGCCGTTGGAATTCCTGCTTATATTATTGAAGAGCGTAAAAATAAAAATATTAGAGCTATAGATGCAAATTGCGATGACAAACTAGAAAAGTTAGAAAAGAAAATTTTAGAACTTGAAAATCTTATATTAAAACAACTTGAATCACAAAAATAATAATTTTTTATAATACATAAAATTATATGTATTATTATGCGTATTAATTTTTCCTAAAAATTAATACAAATTTTCACATTTATTAAAATTTATAACTCATTTTTAAATTAAATTTATTGTAAAAATGCAATTTTCTGCTAAAATTAAACAAAAACTATTAAGGATTGAAAAATGCTTACAAAAAGATCTCAAGTTTTAGAAGAATCTATCACTTTAGCCATCACTGCACTTGCCAATGAACTTAAAGCTAAAGGCGAAGATATCATTAGTTTTTCAGCAGGCGAACCTGATTTTGACACACCACAAATCATCAAAAATGCCGCTATAAATGCTATTGAAAAAGGATGTGGAAAATACACTGCTGTTGCGGGAATTCCTGAAGTATTAAAAGCTATTCAAACCAAATTTAAAAAAGATAATAATCTTGATTATGAAACAAGCGAAATTATCACCAATGTAGGCGCAAAACACTCTCTTTTTGAATGTATAGAATGTTTAGTAGAAAAAGATGATGAAGTCATTATCCCTAGTCCTTACTGGGTAAGCTATCCTGAAATGGTAAAATTTGCAGGTGGAAAACCTGTATTTATAGAAGGCTTGGAAGAAAATGGCTTTAAAATTACCGCTGAACAACTAAAAAAAGCTATCACAGCTAAAACCAAGGTTTTGATGTTAAATTCTCCTTCAAATCCTGTGGGATCAATTTATTCTAAAGAAGAATTAACTCAAATTGCAAAAGTTTTAGAAGGAACACAAATCACTGTTTTAAGTGATGAAATGTATGAAAAACTTCGCTATGATGGTTTTGATTTTGTAGCTTTTGCAAGTGTAAGCGAAGATGCTTTAAAACGCACTGTGACCATTAACGGACTTAGCAAATGTGGAGCTATGCCAGGATGGCGTTTTGGCTATATGGCAAGTAAAAATAAAGCCCTAATTTCAGCCGTTAAAAGACTTCAAGGACAAAGCACTTCAAATATTTGCTCCATCACTCAACATGCAGCCATTCCTGCTTTAAATGGAGAATGTGATAAAGATATAGAAAAAATGCGTCAAGCCTTTGAAAAACGCCGTAACTTAGCCTTAGACATACTTAAACAAATCCCAAATATCAGTGTTTATAAACCAGAAGGTGCTTTTTATCTTTTTGTAAATATACAAAAAATAGAAAAAGATTCTATGAAATTTTGCCAAAAATTGCTTGAACAAGAAAAAGTTGCCGTTGTCCCAGGTATAGGTTTTGGAATGGATGGATACTTCAGACTTTCTTATGCCACAAGCGATGAGCTTATCAAAAAAGGTTTAGAAAGAATAGCAAATTTCATTAAAAACTATAAATAATTCTAGGTTAAAGCCTAGAATTATTTAGGCAAATTAAAACCTTATAAAATCAAGGCTTTTTAAGCACAGCATTTACTCTTTGAATACTATCTGATTTATTTAAACTCAATCTTATTATAGAATTTTCTAATCCACCTAAAGAATGCGCTACATTTGCCTCTAGGCTTATCATATCTAAAGCATTTAATTCAAATTTTTCCTTTTCCACTTCAAACCAAATTTTACCGCTTAAAACTTGAATATGTATAGCAAAAGGAGCTTTATGCTCTTTCATCACACTATCTTTAGCTAATAAAATTTGAATTTCTTTACCTTTTTCATTGTCAATTAAAACATTGATTTTCACTTCTTTTGGGCTAAATTCCGCCCTACTCCATTGAATGATTTTCACAAAATCTCCTTTTTTAGTTTTATAAAACTATAGCAAAAACCAAAATATAAATTATAAACTTGTGTTAATTTATCCTTCTTTCCACCAAAAATCCTGTTTAAATTTAGCCCCTATTTCATAAGCCTCGCCCATTTTTGGTGTGATAAGGGGTAAATCTAAATTTTCATAAAGAAATTTTACTACCTCATTCCACGCATGAGTTCCTGCTAAAAATCTCCCCCAATGTATAGGCATGACAGCTTTTGCATTAAGATCCTTTGCCTCTTTTAAAATTTGTTCAGGAAAAGAATGTGAATATGGCCAAGCGATATTAAACTGTCCGCTTTCAAGACAAGCTAGATCAAAACTTCCAAAATATTCACCTATTTTTTTAAAATGTGTAAAATATCCTCCATCTGCACTAAAAAACACTCTCTTATCTACACTTAAAAATTCCATCACAAAAGAAGCCCAAAGGGTTTTGTTTTTACCATCTCCCCTACTTGAACTGTGCTGTGCAGGTGTTGCAATGATTTTTAAATCATCAAATTCTACTCCACTCCACCAATCAAGCTCTATGATTTTTTTCTCACTCACCCCATAGCTTTTTAGATAATTTCCCACTTTTAAAGGTGTGATAAAAAATCGTGCTTTTTCTTTTAAAGCTTTTATACTCTTAGCATCTAAATGATCAAAATGCGAATGCGTGATAATCACAGCAAAAATTTCATTAAAATCATTTATATTATAAACAGGAGCATTTTTAAAAGCCTTGTTGATAAAAGAAATGGGCGAAGCATGAGTGTTAAAAACAGGATCAATCAAAATTTTATATTCTTTAAAACTTATAAAAAGCGAAGAATGTCCAAGCCAAGTAATATGCGGAGTATTAAAATCACTCAAATCAGGCTTGAAAAAAGGTAATTTAAAAGAAGGAATGGCATTTTTTGGATAAAGATAATAATACCTCAAAATTTCTTTAAAAGACACTTTAGGAGTTATAAGACTTTGCTCATTTTCATTAAGAAAAATTTCATATTTTTTACCCTGCACTTTTTTAGCTTTTAATCTTTCACTATTTGAAATATCAAAGGTTTTAAAAAAATCTACACTCACAAACATTTATCCTTTTTTGACAATTTTATACTTTAAAAATCATTACAAACCATATTAAACATGGTATTTGCTATCTTGTCTTTAAATTCTATATTTTGATTAAATTGTTTAAAAAGTTCTAAATTTAACTCCAAGATATCTTGAATTTTATCTTTTAAAAGCGCATCAAACTCGATACGAGAATTTTGTATATCGGATTTGCTAAAAGTTTCACGTATTCTTTCATTTTTTGCTATATCATCTTTTATATCGTATAAGATTTTAGCGATTTTATCGCTTTCATTAAAGTCTATATTTGCGTATTTGTTATTAAAATCTTTGATGATGTTTGAAAGTTCTTCTAATTCAGCTTCAACACTTTTGCTCGAACCATCTGCGAACGAAGGCTTTAGCTCTCCATTTCCTTGTAAAACGATGTCTTGTGTTTTATCAAGTTGTAAGCGATAACTATCAAAATCCACATTATCTAAAATTCCTTTAGCTAAATCCTCTGATTTAGGCAAGATGATCTTACTAGCAAGTTTTTTAAGCAATATATAGAGTTTTTCAAGCTCTATGTCTTCATAAGGCAATATTTGTGCAAGAAAAGAATACTCTTTAAGATAAGTTTTTGCTTTATTATAAAAATCTAATTTTTCATCATCACTTTTTTGATTAAATCTATCTAGCATTATGTCCAATTTTGCATGAATGATATTTTCTTTTTCTTTTCTTAAAATAGCATTTGCAAAATCATCTATTTCTTCTTGGGTATAAATTTCATACTCATTTAGATTTGCCTTTAAATCAAAAATTCTATTATCATCTGTGGCTTCACTTAAATAAGTTTGCTCATAAAACACACTAAAAGATTTTGCTATATCTTCATGAGTATTTACAAAATCTAGCACAAAAGTGTTTTCTTTGTTTTTGCAAGTTCGGTTTAGTCTTGATAGAGTTTGTACTGCACTTACCCCACTTAATGCTTTATCCACATACATAGTATGTAATAATGGCTCATCAAATCCGGTTTGGTATTTTTCCGCAACGATTAAAAAACGATACTCATCTTTTTTAAACTCATCTTTTAAAACATTTTCCGCAAAACCATTTAAACCACTTTCGCTATAAATTTCACCTTCTAAATTTACTTCACCTGAAAAAGCTACAATGGCTTTAAAATGTGGATAATTTTTTCTTAAATATTCCCTAAAAACAAGATAATACTTTACAGCATTTTCTCTTGAGCTTGTTACAATCATAGCTTTTGCTTTACCATTTATCTTTTTAAAGCTATTTTGGAAAAAATGCTCACACATGATTTGTGATTTTTGTTCGATTGTTTTGATATTGTTTTGGACATAGGCTTTTAGTTTTGTGTTTGCTCTTTTTTTATCGTATTTTGGATTATCATTTGTACAAGATATGATTTTATAATAACTTTTATAGGTTGTATAACCTTTTAGTACATCAAGTATAAATCCTTCTTCTATGGCTTGTTTCATCGAGTAAAGATGAAAAGGGATAAACCTTTGTTCTCCATTAACATCACAAGGCATACCAAACATTTCTAAGGTTTTTGGCTTAGGCGTAGCGGTAAATGCAAAATAAGAAGCATTACTTTGGAGTTTTTTATTTTTTATGATTTCTAAAATTTCATCATCTAAATTTTGACTTTCATCGCCGCTTTTATCCCTTATGGCTTCTGCCATTTTTTGAGCATTACTTCCGCTTTGACTTGAATGAGCTTCATCGATAATGATAGCAAAAGTTTTGCTTTTTAAAGTTTTGATTTCATCTAAAATAAAAGGAAATTTTTGTATGGTTGTGATGATGATTTTCTTACCTTCTTCTAAAGCATTTTTAAGCTGTTTGCTTCCATGAGTGATAGCTTCTACTAAATTTTTTGTCTGCGAAAAGGATTTTACATTTTCTCTTATTTGACTATCAAGCACTTTTCTATCGGTTACTACGATGATAGAATCAAAGATATTTTTTTCAAGTCTATGCAAGCTTACGAGATTATGTGCAAGCCAAGATATAGAATTACTCTTGCCACTTCCTGCACTATGCTGGATCAAGTAGCGTTGCCCTGTGCCGTTTTCTTTTGCATGGGCGAGTAGCTTTTCTACTACATCGAATTGATGGTATCTAGGAAATATGATGATTTCTTCATTTTTCTTTTTTACAACTTGCACAAAATTAAAAAATAAATTTAGCAAAGTATCTTTTTTAAAGATTTTCTCCCACAAATAAGCTGTTTTTATACCATCACTTGGCGGATTACCTGCTCCATTTGCTAGGCCTATTTTGCCACTACCATTGTTTAAACCAAGGTTAAAAGGTAAAAATGTAGTCGCATCTTGATCTAATTTCGTACTCATGTAACAAAGATCATGATCTAGCGCAAAATGCACTATCGTATAGTTAAATATAGCTTCTTTTGGGTTTCTGTCTTTTTTATACTGCTTTATGGCGTGAAAGACATTTTGTCCGGTGAAATGGTTTTTAAGCTCTATGGTGATAAGAGGCAAGCCATTTAAAAAGATCACTATATCAAGGGAGTTTTTATTTTGCGTGCTATAGTAAAGCTGGCGTATGATAGAAAGGGTGTTTTGCTCGTATTTTTTCACGCTTTCTTCGTTTGCATTGGTATTTGGCTTAGCAAAGGCTAGGTAAATTTTGATGCCTTTGATCTCCACATAGCCTTGCAAGGCTTTGACTATGCCTTTAGCTTTGATCTGTGAGAAAATACGATCAAAAAGTTCTTTTTTATAGTTTTGCCCACAACGCTTTTTAAGCTCTTCAAGTGCTACACTTTGCGTAGCTTGTAAGAAATTCTCAAAAAGTTCTACATCTAAACATAAATTTTTATCGTAATTTTCATTTGTTCTTTTGATATAGGCATGGTTTTCTAACAAATATGATTCTATGAAATTTTCTAAATCTTTTTCTTTGTAGTTGGTCATTGTTAATCCTTGTTTTTTACCAAATTTTTACACTTTTATAATCGTAAAAGAAAATTTGCTTTTTATTTTTTTCTAAATTATTATTTTTTTCAATAAAACTATTTAAGTCATTTTTACCTTTTTCTAAACTTGATACACCAAAATATATATTTTTAACTTTACTTTTTAATATAGCATCTTGTATATGTTCATCGTTTGATTTTAACATTGTTCCAAAAACAATTAAATCTCCATCTATATAAGATAAACTTTTATAGCAATGGTTTAGATATGCGTTGTGAATAATTTTTGCTTTTTTCTGTTCTGATGTGCCTTCCGATACAAAAACTGGATATCTATTATTGTTAAGTTCTTCTGTAATTTGTTCTTTTAAGGGCTTTTTTGTTCTTGAATAAGTTTTTTTAATTATTTTATTACCATTATCAAAAATATGTAAAGCACCATGCAAATAAAAACAAGTTATATCTTTTTTACTTTCATCAAATACAACATATTCTCCATCATTACCACCAAAACCATCTTTAAAATCTTTTCTATTTTGCATTATTTTATGAATAACCCAATATAATAATAAATCATAATTTAATGTAAATATTTTTTGATAATTTTCTATAAATTGAGCTGTTGAGTTTAATTTTTTTTGATTTTGTATTTTATTTGGATGATTGTTTGTAATAATATCAACTAAAAAATTTTTTAATTTTTCAGAATCGTTCGATAATTGCTCACATAATCTTTCATCTTGAGTATAAATTTTTAAAATTTTAGAAGTATTTTCTAAGATTTTAACAACTTCTTCAAAATCACTAGTATTGTTATTTTTAAATATTTTATGAATATTTGAATTTTCTTCTATAATACCATTATCAATAGCACTTTGCAACAAACTTGTAAATGAAAAGCGATTTTTATCATAAGCCATACTAAAACCATTTCCTAAAAGAAGGTGTCTTTTTTCATCTGTTTGTTTTAAAACTTCATCGTATTCAAATAGTTTATTTTCCATATTTTTCCTTATGATTTATTGTTTTTCACCTATAGCACTTTTTAATTTATTTAATCTTTCTTCCCTCTCTTTTGGTTTTGTAATAATTTCTCCTACGATAAAATTAATCATTTCAAAAAGAATATTTGCAATTTCTGAATTATCATTAATATCTAATTCAGAAGGGTGAGAAGCCTTATTGCCAATCAACCTGATAGAATTCATAGCTTCTTCTAAACTCTCTTTTTGTTCTTGATAAAAATTTCCAATATTTATAATTTCTTTGATATCTTCATTAATATTTCTATTTTTTAATCCATTATATATTTGAATATTTTCTTTAAGATACTTCATTAATTCTTGCAAGGCTAGACGCAATAAAGCACATGAAGCTCTAGGAGAGTCTCCTAAAACTAAAGATGCTTCTTCATAAATTTCTTTAACATTTTCAGGCATATTTTCTTCAGGAGGAATGGCAACTTCCCTTGGAAAAAATATTTTTGGATTTTCATCTTTTAAATACCAAATAACACTCCTTTCACAATGATAACAAGTAGATTCAGAAAAAGAATATCCTTCTACTTGTTTTATCCTATTATTATACCCATTATAAAAACCATCCCACTCCATACGCGAATATACTCCACAATGAGGACAATTAAATGCCGCTCCTTTAAAACATGGCTTAGTGTATTTATTCATAATTTAACCTCCAAATTTATAGTTATTTTAACTTTTTCCTATCCTACCACAAACCGCTTGGTTTGTGAGTGTGGTTTTGTATTCTTTTATGAGTTTTATTTGTTTTTCGGTTTTTTCTATCAATAAATCTATTTTTTTACATTTTTCATCTAAAAAATTTGCGATTTGTTCTTGCTCTTTTAGTGGTGGAAGTGGAATTTTAAGATTTTTAATTATATCTTGACTAATATTTGGTTGTCCGCCTCCACTTCCCATTGAAATAAGTTCTTTTTTATATCTATTAAATAAATAAAACAAATAAAAAGTATTATACCAAGCACTTTTTTCCAATACACAACAAGCTTGATTAACACAGGCATTCACTTTTAATATAGCCGTTTTTCCAATAGTTGCTCCATACATTGCTATAATTAAAGAATCTTTATCAAAAATTTTTAAAACCGAATAATCATCAAGAGCATCTTGAGTTATTTTTCTCTTACTATCTTTCAAAAATCCATCATTTAAATCTCCTGAGTTAATCCAAACAATTTGTCCTCCTTTGTAATATTTATCATTACCACTATCTGGAGTAGTGCCACTACTTGTTTTTAATATTAACCCAAGTCTTACCAATTTCCAATGCTGTGGAATTTCTCCGAGATATTCTATGCCACTATCTTTGAAATTTACATTTTTATCAAGTCCTTTTGTGGTTGCTTTGTTTATAAAGGCTTGTTTTTGTTCTTTTAAAAGTGTGATGAGTTTTTCTTTTTTCTCTATGAAATTTTTAATTTGCTCGCATTTTTCATCTAAAAAATTTGCGATTTGTTCTTGCTCTTTTAGTGGTGGAAGTGGAATTTTAAGATTCAGTAAATCTTCTTTTGATATTGTATTTCTTAAACCTCTATATAAAAATTTAAGATTTTTTCTGTTATCAAGGTCAATAAAGAAATATTCTAAAAATCGTTTTTCTTGATTTTTAATCTCAAATATAGTATAAGCACTAGTAATCATTCCATTTAATTTTGATAATCCTATAGTTCTAGGGGTTTCTGCTACATCAAAAAGACAAAAAATTAAATCGCCTTCTTTAACTATCTGATAAGTAGAAAAATCACTTGGAAATTTTCCTTCCGGATTATTAATATCTCTTTCTATAACTCCATTTAAAGTTAATGATAGTAATTTTGTTTTATTCCACAAATCACCTATAGGTATACTCTTTAAAACAAAAAAATTTTTACACTTAATCAACTTCCAATGCTCCGGAATTTCCCCAAGCCATTCTATGCCACTATCTTTGAAATTTTTCATTGCATGATCTCTTTTAAAAGATCTTGCACTTCTTTTTCTAGCTTTTCTAATTCGCTGTTTATTTCTTCTAGTTTTCTTGGTGGAGTATAGATATAAAAGTATTTGTTAAAAAGTATTTCATAGCCCACACTTGCACTCTCCCACGCTATCCAAGAGTTTGCTACATAAGGCTTTACTTCTGTGTCATAGTAGTTTTGTATATTTGTTTTGAGTGGAATTTTTTCAGTATTGTTAGCTTTATCGCTATCAATGATGAGATTTTCTTCGCTTTTTTTAAGCTTTACACCTAAAAATTTGATAAATTCTTCTCTGTTTTTAAAGTCTTGTAGATTTTGTTCTAATTGTTCTAATTTTTCTAAAATTTTATCTTTGTCTTTGAGTTTTGCAAATTTTTCATCATCTTTTAAAGCTTCTATGCTTTTTGGTTTTTCTATGATGATTTTAGTATAGCCAAAGTCTTCATTATCCAAAATCTTGCAATCTTTGTTGCTTGCATTTTCTAAAAATAATTTAGTGATTTTTTCTATATGTTCTTTAGTCATTTCATTTTGTTTAGAGCCTAAAGACTTTTTCATTTTTGAAAAATACTCTTCATTTGTAGCGTTTATAAGCTGGACTTTGCCTTTTTTGTGTTCTGGCTTTTTGTTGGTGATGATCCATATAAAAGTAGGAATACCGGTGTTATAAAACATATTAGTAGGTAGGGCGACTATAGCTTCAAGATAGTCGTTTTCTATGATATGCTTTCTTATAGCTACCATACCGCTATCTGAGTTAAAAAGTGAGCTTCCATTATGCACGCTTGCGATACGAGAACCCAAAGGGGTGTCAAACTTCATCTTGCTAAGCATATTGAGTAAAAACATCATTTGCCCATCGCTTTTGCTTGTGATACCTACGCTAAATCTTGGGTCATTGCAAGTTGAATTTGAGCCTTTCTTTTCTACGCCTAAAATTTTTTGATCATTTTCCCAAGACTTACCATAAGGCGGATTGCTAAGCATGAAATCAAATTGTAAGTTTTGTTGATCATTGCTTAAGGTAGAACCAAATTTTATATGATCTGGATCTTCGCCCTTTATTAACATATCTGCTTTGCATATAGCATAAGTTTCAGGGTTGATTTCTTGTCCGTAAAGATAAATATTTGCCTTTGACTGTATAAGTCCTTCAGGATCTGTGATGAATTCTTTTGATTCTGTTAGCATACCACCACTTCCACAAGCATTATCATAAATAAGCCATGTTCCTTGTTTGATCTGCTCTTTTACAGGCAAAAATACAAGATGAGTCATAAGCTCTATAATCTCTCTTGGGGTAAAGTGCTCTCCGGCTTCTTCATTATTTTCTTCGTTAAATTTACGGATAAGCTCTTCAAAAACATACCCCATGCCAAGATTACTCAAGCCTTTATGGATAACATTACCTTTTTCATCTAAAATATCTTCTATACCGAAATTTACCTTAGGCGAGCAAAATCTTTCTATAACACCAAAAAGTATATTGGATTCTTCTAAGGTATCGAGTTGGTTTTTGAATTTAAATTTTAAAATGATATCTTTGATATTTTCACTAAAACAATCAAGATAATTTTCAAAATTTATTCTTATGTTTTTTGGATCGTTTAGAAGGGTTTGTAGATTAAATCGAGAATAATTAAAAAAGCCTAGTTTATTCCCTTGTTTTCCACCTAGCAAAGATTCTAAATTTTCAAATTCATCTTTATAGGTATTGTAGGTTTTAAGAACTTTATCTTTTGTAGGCTCTAAAACCGCATCAATTCTTCTTATGATTGTCATGGGTAAGATAACATCGCGGTATTTGCCCTTTACATAAACATCACGAAGCAAATCATCTGCCACACTCCATATAAAGTTGACAATGGGCTGGAATTGGCTTTGTTCCATGATGTGTTCCTTATATTTTTATTAATAATATATTATATAAAATCACTACTAAAAAATTTTTAAAAATTAAATAAGATAAAATAGAATTGAGTTCAAGCCTTTTAACAAGGCTTGAATGAAGATTTTGATTTTGAAAGATTACTCAACTTCAGCGTCGATTACATCGTCATCTTTTTTCTTTTTATCATTGGCTGTGTTTGGCTCATCTTTTTTATACATATTTTCAGCTAACTTATGAGAAACTTCACTTAAAGCTTTCATTTTGCTTTCAATCTCTTCTTTGCTTGCATTTTGATTTTTCAAAGTCTCGCGCAAATCATCAAGAGCTTTTTGGATATTTTCTTTATCAGCAGCAGCAACTTTTTCACCCAACTCACTTAAAGATTTTTCTACTTGATGGGCCAAGCTATCAGCTGCATTTCTAGCATCTACAGCTTCTTTACGTTTTTTATCTTCTTCTTTGTGAAGTTCGGCATCTTTTACCATGTTATTAATTTCTTCTTCGCTAAGTCCGCTTGAACCTGTGATTTTGATCTCTTGAGCCCTACCTGTTGCTTTATCTTTTGCACTAACAGTTAAAATACCATTTGCATCAATATCAAAAGTAACTTCGATTTGTGGCATACCGCGTGGTGCTGGTGGAATTCCTTCAAGATTGAAATTTCCTAAAGATTTATTATCGCGACTAAATTCTCTTTCCCCTTGTAAAACATTGATAGTTACAGCACTTTGATTATCCTCAGCGGTTGAGAAAACTTGCTCTTTTTTAGTTGGAATAGTTGTACCTTTTTCGATAATCTTAGTCATTACCCCACCTAGAGTTTCTATACCCAAAGAGAGCGGAGTAACATCAAGTAAAAGCACATCTTTAACATCGCCTTTTATAACCGCACCTTGAATCGCCGCACCAATAGCCACAACTTCATCAGGATTTACAGACTTGTTAAGATCTTTATTAAAGGCTTTTTTCACTTCTTCTTGCACTAAAGGAACACGAGTAGAGCCCCCTACCATAACAATTTCTTTAATCTCATCTTTTTTAAGACCTGCGTCACTTACTACTTCATTGATTTTAGTGATGGTTTCAGCCACTAAAGAATCAATCATACCTTCAAATTTAGCTCTAGTAAGTTTTTTAACCAAGTGTTTTGGCCCACTTGCATCTGCTGTGATAAATGGTAAATTAATTTCAGTTTCATTAGCTGAGCTTAATTCTTTTTTAGCATTTTCTGCTGCTTCTTTCAAGCGTTGTAAAGCCATAACATCATTTTTAAGATCTATGCCTGTTTCATCTTTAAATTCATTAGCTAGAAAATCAATAAGTTTATTATCAAAATCATCGCCCCCTAAGAAAGCATTACCACCTGTTGCTAAAACTTCTACTACATTATCGCCAGTTTCAAGCACAGTAACGTCAAAAGTTCCCCCACCTAGATCATAAACCACGATTTTTTCACTATCTTTTTTATCAAGTCCATAAGCTAGAGCTGCTGAAGTAGGCTCATTGATAATTCTTAATACATTAAGTCCTGCTATCGTTCCTGCTTCTTTTGTCGCTTTTCTTTGCGCATCGTTAAAATATGCAGGCACAGTAATAACCGCATCTACAACACTCTCGCCCAAGAAAGCTTCAGCATCTTCTTTTAGTTTCATTAAAACTTTTGCTGAAATTTCTTGCGGAGTATAAATTTTTCCTGCAATCTCAATAGCACAAGCACCATTTCTTTCAGTGATATGATAAGGAAGTCTGTTTTTAGCTTCTTTAGCCGCGTCTTCATTGATCATCAAACCCATAATTCTTTTAATAGAATAAATAGTTTTTTCAGGGTTAGTTACCGCTTGGCGTTTTGCACTATCTCCTACTAAAACCTCGCCTTTATCTGTAAAAGCCACCACAGAAGGGGTTGTATTTTTACCTTCTTTATTTGGAATTACTTTACTCTCACCGCGTTCATACACAGCAACACAAGAATTGGTTGTTCCTAAATCTATACCTATAACTTTACTCATTTTTTATCCTTTTTATTAAAATTTATTTTGCTACACTAACTTTGGTTGGGCGGATTACGCGATCGGCTATTTTATAGCCTTTTTGAAGCACGGTAACCACTTCACCACTTTGATGATTTTCACTATCTACATGAAACATTGCCTCATGTAAATTTGGATCGAACTCTTTTTCTTCTTTAATAAGAGCCACTCCATGCTTTTCAAGTTTTTTAAGAAACAAATCTAAAGTGTTTTGCACTCCTTCTTTGATTTTTAAGCTAATTTCATCATGACATTCGACATTAATAGCTGCTTCTAAAGCATCTAAAACATCAAGCAAATCCTTTGCAAAGCTTTCATTTGCATAAGCCATAGCACTTAGCTTTTCTTTTTCCATTCTTTTTTTAATATTTTCAAATTCAGCGTTTGCACGCATATATTTGTCTTTTAATTCATCATAGTTTTTTTGCAATTTGTTTTGCTCAACATCTTCGATATTTTGCAAATTCTCATCTTGCAAATGTTCAGAATTTTCTGCGTTTTCGTTTTCAAATTCTTGCTTTTGCTCGCTCACGCCGCCTCCTTTATGTATTGTAATATTTTTTTATAATCCGTATAAACACTACCTGCTAAGATAATATTTACATCTTCGCCCAAAAACTGCGCATCCACCTTAAGCCCCATAAAACCTTCTTTAAATAAAGGTTCAAATTCAAGACTTTCTTTAAAATAACGATGAACTCCGCAATCTAAGAGCTTAACAAATTCATCATTTTGATAAATTTGATAAGCTCTTTCTTCATTGCTTCTATAGCAAATCAAATTTTGCCTTAAGCTAGCTATTTTTTCTACAAGATCCATAAAATGAACCCTCAAAGCTATTTTTTCTATACTAAAAAGATCCAATCCTATAAGACTTTGTAAAAAATTCCATGCTTCTTTTTCATATTTTAAAACGAGCTCTTCTTCTTTAAAATCAAGCACTATAAACTTAGCATTTAGATCAAGCACTTCTTTAAGCACTAAGCTTCTACCACCATAAACAAGACAGTAAATTTCAAATTCTTTACTCAACTCTTTTAAAAAATTCTCACTTTTGATATTGATATCTTGATCTTGTTCTTTTTTCCAAAAACTTTGCCAGTAATTTTGCATTGTCAAAATAGTAGGAATTCTACCACTACTTATATGAAGCTGAGTGATCAAACCCTCGTCGCTAAGCCTTTTAAGATAGACACGTATAGTTGAAGCAGGGATGCAAAGATTTAAATTCAATTCATTTGAACCAATAGGAACATTATCTAAAAGATAAGTTTGGATGATAGAATCTAAAATCAAATCCTTTTTATCTCGGCTTTTCATAGCTCTTTCCTTAAATTTTTAGCACTCTATTTTTTGATTGCTAGAAGTATTATACAACATTGAGTGTTATTTTGTCAAGTATAAATATAAAAAAATATACTTAATTTTATTTAGTCTATATGACTAAACTTTTATTAGTTACTTTTTTATAAGAATACAATATATCAAAATATCAAAATAAAAATAACAATACACTTTACAAGATAATTATAAAAACTAAGCCCAAATTTTAATTAAATCAGCTATTTTTCCATAACTTGTAGAATTTGTATCAAAATAAGTTTGCTTCATTTCGTTGACAATTTCACCAAGATTGTCATAATTAAGTTTAGTTGCATCTTCAGGTTTTAAACCTAGCATTTTTGCACTTCTTTGTTTGAATAAATCCACAAAACCTTCATAGAAAATTTTAAATTTATCCAGATTAAAAACAAGTTTTTTATTACCAGTTTCTTTATCTTCAACTTCATCAAAAATTTTATCAGATAATTGCATTTTAAGTAGAGATTTTTCATCTTCACTTAAATCATCATATTTTACACCTTTACCTAATTTATCCAAGATATCTTTAATTTCCATTGTATTAGTTTGATCAAATTTAGTTAAAGTTAATATACCTACACTTTCAGTCCATCCAGAATTTGGAGCTTTGGTTTTTACTGCTTGCATGCCAGTTTCGCTAAAACTAAGCTCTCCATCAAAATCTCCATCTTTTCTTATCATTTTATCAAGCTCTAAACCTATAGTTCTACCAGCATAATCTGTATCTTTGGTATCATCTGGACGCATTTCTCTAAAATCTTTTTCAAAACCAAATAGAGTATCTACACTACCATTTAATTGTGTATAAGATTGCACAAAAAGTCCTAAATTTGTTTCCTGTGCTACAAAACCACTTTTCGTATCTTCAAGCTCGTAATCTTCTAAATATCCATCATTATTTCTATCACTAGCCATATAAGCTCTAGTATATGCTATATCAGCATACCATCCAGCCACGAAATTTTCAGCTTTTCCACTTAATATATATGATCCATCAAGTCTTTTAGTCATATCTTCTTTATCAAATTCAATCCCCATTTTATTGATAGCTGTTGAACTTAAAGCACTACGAACGAGTTTATTTGTAATAGGATCTCTAAAATATATAGTAGTCATACCCCTTTCAGCTTTTTTCACTTTATCACTTACCTTTTGATTGAAAACTTTTTCATCTTCTAATCTTTGAAGCATAGTTTGAGCTACATCTGTTTTTTGATCTTGAAATGAAGAGGAATTTTCGTCTTTTTCATTAAGAATCTTTGGTTTTAAATTCAACTTAAAAGATTTATATACACTAGCTTGCTGAGAAGATTTAGATATGGGTTGAAAATGATTAAGAAATTTTATAAAATCCATTTTGATGCCTTCAAATTTTCGACATCTTTTCAAAAATATTGCTAATATATTTTATGTAATTTTAACTTAAAAAATTTTAAATTTTATCCTCTATTACCTTCCAAACCCCTAAAAACACCCTATTCTCTCTAAAAACCCTAACCAGTAACAAACTCTTTTTTTAAACACGATTCTAAGCACCATCTAAAACAACAATAAAAATAAACATAGGATTTATATATATAAAGTAAGTAATGAAGACATTTAACAAGTCCGCAATGAGCTACTTTCCCCCTGCCAGTAAGGCGTAGTATCATCACCCACGATGTGCTTAGCTTCTTGGTTCGGGATGGAGCAAGGCGTTTCCACATCTGTATAATCACGGACATTGTTATTTAAATATTCTTTGAAAGATTGAATTTAAGAATAAAGCTTAATCTTTTTATTTCTTTACTTTTTTCTTTATTCTCTTTCTTCTTTTGTTTTTCTTTATTTTTTTCTTATCTTTTATCTTTGATAAGTTTTTATATAGAATACTTAAAAAACAATGTTAAGAGCAAGTTCTAATACAAACTCTACTTGAAAGATTTCTATTAAACTCTAAATATTATCTATATTCAAAGCTTTCTTAAAAACCTTAACAAGGAAGTGATGCTTTATTAAAGATAAGCCAAACGCTCTATTAGTACTGGTCAGCTAAAGGACTTTCATCCATTACACACCCAGCCTATCAAACTAGTAGTCTTCTAGAGAGCTTAGAGAAGATTCATCTTAGAGTTGGCTTCACGCTTAGATGCTTTCAGCGTTTATCCTTTCCAAACTTAGCTACGCTGCGATGCTCTTGGCAGAACAACAGCTACACCAGTGGTTTGTTCAACCCGGTCCTCTCGTACTAGGGTCAAATCTCTTCAATCTTCTTACGCCCACGGCAGATAGGGACCGAACTGTCTCACGACGTTCTGAACCCAGCTCGCGTACCGCTTTAAATGGCGAACAGCCATACCCTTGGGACCTGCTCCAGCCCCAGGATGCGATGAGCCGACATCGAGGTGCCAAACCTCCCCGTCGATGTGAGCTCTTGGGGGAGATCAGCCTGTTATCCCCGGGGTACCTTTTATCCTTTGAGCGATGGCCCTTCCACACAGAACCACCGGATCACTAAGACCGACTTTCGTCTCTGCTTGACTTGTATGTCTTGCAGTTAAGCTGGCTTATACCTTTATACTCTATGAACGATTTCCAACCGTTCTGAGCCAACCTTTGTAAGCCTCCGTTATTATTTGGGAGGCGACCGCCCCAGTCAAACTACCCACCAGACATTGTCCCACTTGAGGATAACTCAAGCTGGTTAGCTACCCAAATAAGAAAGAGTGGTATCTCAACAATGGCTCCTATACAACTGGCGTCATATACTCAAAGCCTCCCACCTATCCTGCACATTCTTATCCAAATAGCAGTGTCAAGCTGTAGTAAAGGTCCACGGGGTCTTTCCGTCTTGCCGCGGGTAGGAGGAATTTTCACCTCCACTACAATTTCACTGGATCCCTCTTTGAGACAGCTCCCATCTCGTTACGCCATTCATGCAGGTCGGTATTTAACCGACAAGGAATTTCGCTACCTTAGGACCGTTATAGTTACGGCCGCCGTTTACTCGGGCTTCGATCAAGAGCTTCGCTAATGCTAACCCCATCAATTAACCTTCGAGCACCGGGCAGGCGTCACACCCTATACATCCTCTTACGAGTTAGCAGAGTGCTGTGTTTTTGGTAAACAGTCGGGAGGGACTCTTTGTTGTAAGTTTCTTCGCTTTCGGAGTAAATCCTAGTACGAAGCTAACCACACCTTATACCGAAGATACGGTGCTATTTTGCAGAGTTCCTTAAAGAGAGTTCTTCCACGCGCCTTAGAATACTCATCCCACCCACCTGTGTCGGTTTACGGTACGGGCAACATTAGCTAAACTTAGAAACTTTTCTTGGCTCGACGGCATCAGGGGTTCTTCTATCCATCCGAAGACTTCAAAAAGCCTTTCAGTTCTCGGAGTATTGTTATACGGATTTGCCTGTATAACCTCCTACGACCTTAGACTAGCACTTCCATCCGCTAGCCCCCTTAGCCCTAAGCGTCCTTCCATCGCACACTAATGTTGGTATTGGAATATTAACCAATTTGCCATCGTCTACCCCTTTCGGACTCGACTTAGGACCCGACTAACCCTACGATGACGAGCATCGCGTAGGAAACCTTGGGTTTACGGCGTTAATGATTCTCACATTAATTATCGCTACTCATGCCTGCATGCTCACTTCTATTCGCTCCAGCACTCCTTACCGGTATACCTTCGACGCAAATAGAACGCTCTCCTACCACTTGCACACAACTTAAACTACTTAACTTTAGCCTAAGAATATTTTTACTGATTTTACTAAGTTTTATTTCTATCTTTACTCTATAAAAATCAGTAAAAATATAACTTAGTTTCTCATATTCTAAACTTAAATAATCTAAGTTGTGCGCAAGTCTACAGCTTCGGTACTTACTTTAGCCCCGTTATATTTTCCGCGCAAAATCACTAGACCAGTGAGCTATTACGCTTTCTTTAAAGGATGGCTGCTTCTAAGCCAACCTCCTGGTTGTTTAAGTAACTTCACATCGTTTTCCACTTAAGTAAGATTTAGGGACCTTAGCTGGTAGTCTGGGTTGTTTCCCTCTTGACGACGGATTTTATCACTCGCCGCCTGACTGCTGTGATTACATATAAGGTATTCGGAGTTTGATAGGGTTTGGTACATTGGTGTATGCCCTAGCCCATTCAGTGCTCTACCCCCTTATATTACGACACAACGCTATACCTAAATATATTTCGGAGAGAACCAGCTATCACGAAGTTTGATTGGCCTTTCACCCCTATCCACAAGTCATCCCGGGGCTTTTCAACGCCTATGGGTTCAGTCCTCCACTAGTTCTTACACTAGCTTCAACTTGCTCATGGATAGATCACTTCGTTTCGGGTCTGCAGCATCTGACTAAGCGCCCTATTCAGACTCGCTTTCGCTACGGCTTCGCGTTTGCTTAACCTTGCCAGACACCACAACTCGCAGGCTCATTATGCAAAAGGCAGTCCATCACACTGTATTGCTACATAGTGCTCTGAATGATTGTAAGCAAATGGTTTCAGGTTCTATTTCACTCTGATCACCTCAGTTCTTTTCACCTTTCCCTCACGGTACTTGTGCACTATCGATCTGGTATTAGTATTTAGGGTTGGATCGTGGTCGACCCGGATTCAGACAGGATTCCTCGTGTCCCGCCCTACTCAGGATACTGCTAGCTAAGCTTTGTTTTTCGCATACGGGACTATCACCCTCTATGGCTATACTTTCCAGAATGTTCTGCTAAACTCAGCTCTTGCACATTGCAGTCCTACAACCCCCAGTGCAAGCACTGGGTTTGCCCTCTTGCGCTTTCGCTCGCCGCTACTGACGCAATCTCTATTGATTTCTTTTCCTGAGGGTACTAAGATGTTTCAATTCCCCTCGTTCGCTCCTATATAGGTAATGTATATCTCTATACATTGGGTTGCCCCATTCGGAAATCTACGGATCAAAGCTTCTTGACAGCTCCCCGTAGCTTATCGCAGTCTAGTACGTCCTTCATCGCCTTTACCAGTCAAGGCATCCACCATTCGCTCTTAGTAGCTTACCTTTTTTACCTTTTATTATTGATTCTAAAACGCATCACTTCCTTGTTAAAGTTTTTATGATAAGACTTCTTTATCTTAAGACGGAAAGCATTCAAACACTTAATATAAAACTAAATGATTTAGTCTCAACTAAGCTGTGAGTTTGAAACTTGTCTTTAGTAGTAATAACTAAAGAAAAGATAAATAGGTTTTATCCTTTAACAAGTCCTGTAAAATTGTTTTTATTAAAACTTGCTTGTGACTCTTAACAATGATAATTAAAAAGAACATTAGGTTTAAAACCTAAAGGAAGTATATATATTAATATAATCATTATAAATATAAATACATAATGTATATGTTATTTATATCTATCTAAAGTATATTCTTTTATAGCTAAAGATAAAAATAAATCTAAGTATTTAGAGTTTATATATTTAATCTACTTTATATACTTGCTTTAGATTTTAAAGCTTCTTTATTCAAATCTTTTTTATGGTGGGCCTAACAAGACTTGAACTTGTGACCTCACCCTTATCAGGGGTGCACTCTAACCAGCTGAGCTATAGGCCCTTAATAAATGGTGGAGAATAGCGGGATCGAACCGCTGACCTCCTGCGTGCAAAGCAGGCGCTCTCCCAGCTGAGCTAATTCCCCATAAACAATTAGCTTTATCATCAATCTTTGAAATCTAAACAAGAATCAATTGAGTTTATATATTGAAGTAATAGTTGTGAGACTTATTACTTTGTACTCTAGAAAGGAGGTGATCCAACCGCAGGTTCTCCTACGGTTACCTTGTTACGACTTCACCCCAGTCGCTGATTCCACTGTGGACGGTAACTAGTTTAGTATTCCGGCTTCGAGTGAAATCAACTCCCATGGTGTGACGGGCGGTGAGTACAAGACCCGGGAACGTATTCACCGTAGCATGGCTGATCTACGATTACTAGCGATTCCGGCTTCATGCTCTCGAGTTGCAGAGAACAATCCGAACTGGGACATATTTTATAGATTTGCTCCACCTCGCGGTATTGCGTCTCATTGTATATGCCATTGTAGCACGTGTGTCGCCCTGGGCATAAGGGCCATGATGACTTGACGTCGTCCACACCTTCCTCCTCCTTACGAAGGCAGTCTATTTAGAGTGCTCGGCCGAACCGTTAGCAACTAAATACGTGGGTTGCGCTCGTTGCGGGACTTAACCCAACATCTCACGACACGAGCTGACGACAGCCGTGCAGCACCTGTCTCTAAGTTCTAGCAAGCTAGCACCCTCATATCTCTATAAGGTTCTTAGGATATCAAGCCCAGGTAAGGTTCTTCGCGTATCTTCGAATTAAACCACATGCTCCACCGCTTGTGCGGGTCCCCGTCTATTCCTTTGAGTTTTAATCTTGCGACCGTACTCCCCAGGCGGTACACTTAATGCGTTAGCTGCATTACTGAGATGACTAGCATCCCAACAACTAGTGTACATCGTTTAGGGCGTGGACTACCAGGGTATCTAATCCTGTTTGCTCCCCACGCTTTCGCGCCTTAGCGTCAGTTGAGTTCCAGCAGATCGCCTTCGCAATGGGTATTCTTGGTGATATCTACGGATTTTACCCCTACACCACCAATTCCATCTACCTCTCCCTCACTCTAGACTATCAGTTTCCCAAGCAGTTTAATGGTTAAGCCATTAGATTTCACAAGAGACTTGATAATCCGCCTACGCGCCCTTTACGCCCAGTGATTCCGAGTAACGCTTGCACCCTCCGTATTACCGCGGCTGCTGGCACGGAGTTAGCCGGTGCTTATTCCTTAGGTACCGTCAGAATTCTTCCCTAAGAAAAGGAGTTTACGCTCCGAAAAGTGTCATCCTCCACGCGGCGTTGCTGCGTCAGGGTTTCCCCCATTGCGCAATATTCCCTACTGCTGCCTCCCGTAGGAGTCTGGACCGTGTCTCAGTTCCAGTGTGACTGATCATCCTCTCAGACCAGTTAAGCGTCATAGCCTTGGTAAGCCATTACCTTACCAACTAGCTGATACTATATAGTCTCATCCTACACCGAAAAACTTTCCCTACTCAACTTGTGTTAAGCAGGAGTATAGAGTATTAGCAGTCGTTTCCAACTGTTGTCCTCTTGTGTAGGGCAGATTAACTATACCTTACTCACCCGTGCGCCACTAATCCACTTCTAGCAAGCTAAAAGCTTCATCGTTCGACTTGCATGTATTAGGCACGCCGCCAGCGTTCACTCTGAGCCAGGATCAAACTCTCCATAAAAATTATAGATAGTTTAATCTTTTTCTTCAAAGAAAAAGTTATGAAAGATTAAAAGAAAAGCTTTTAATCTTTTTAATTATTAGATTGAATAGATTTTACATAATTGCTTATGCCTAAATCTTTATCTGGCTCAATCGATCACTTATTTAGATTTCAAAGATTGACTAATAAGATTTGAATAACAATACTAATTTAAAAGAACAAAACAAAAAATCATTTTTAAAAGAAAAGTTTTTAAATTAAAAAACAAGATTTATAAAAAAGCTTTTAGTTTATAAAATAAAAACCAAAAGAGTTAATTTATAAAATCTACTAAGCTAGTGAAACTTTATAATTTAAAAGATTTTAAGTCCTTTTTTTCAAAAAAGGAAATGAAAGTATAACCAATTAAACTTAAAAGGGGATTAAATAAAGGATTAAATAGTATAAATATTTGTGTAAGTATTTATATAAGTATTTGGTGGGTTGAAAAATGGGGG